>JABFXD010000406.1 GCA_013361925.1 Streptomyces sp.
GGAAATTCGTAGGCGCACGCCTCAGCGGCGTACGTGCCCGTCGCCGGTGACGATGTACTTGGTGCTCGTCAGCTCCGGCAGGCCCATCGGGCCGCGGGCGTGCAGCTTCTGCGTGGAGATGCCGATCTCGGCGCCGAAGCCGAACTGACCGCCGTCGGTGAAGCGGGTGGAGGCGTTCACGGCGACGGTGGTGGAGTCGACCAACTGGGTGAAGCGGCGGGCGGCCTGCTGCGAGGTCGTCACGATGGCCTCGGTGTGGCCGGAGGTCCACAGCCGGA
This sequence comes from Streptomyces sp., assembly GCA_013361925.1. Classification (GTDB taxonomy): domain Bacteria; phylum Actinomycetota; class Actinomycetes; order Streptomycetales; family Streptomycetaceae; genus Streptomyces. The sequence continues at coordinate 279 of JABFXD010000406.1, forward strand.
TGTGCTCGACGGCCCGGTCCAGGGAGTCGACGACGGCCGCGGCGATGTCGTAGGAGAGGTACTCGGTCTCCCAGTCCTCCGCCGTGGCCTCCACCACGGTCGCCTCGGAGTCCTTGGCGTACGCCATGACCCGGTCGTCGGCGTGCACCGTGACGCCGGCCTCCGCGAGGGCGTCCAGGGCGCGCGGCAGGAACTCGGGGGCGATGTCCTGGTGGACGAGGAGGGTCTCGGCGGAGTTGCAGACGCTGGGGCGCTGCGCCTTGGAGTTGATCAGGATGTCGATCGCCATGTCGAGGTCGGCGTGGGCGTCGACGTAGACGTGGCAGTTGCCGGTGCCGGTCTCGATGACGGGGACGGTCGACTCGCTGACGACGGTCCGGATCAGCGAGGCGCCGCCGCGCGGGATGAGCACGTCGACCAGGCCGCGGGCCCGCATCAGCTCGCGCACGCTCTCGCGGCTCTCGCCGGGCACCAGCTGGACGGCGTCGGCGGGCAGCCCGGCCCCGCCCACGGCGTCGCGCAGCACCCGGACGAGGGCGGTGTTGGACTCGAACGCGGAGGCCGAGCCGCGCAGCAGGACGGCGTTGCCGGACTTCAGGCAGAGCGCGGCGGCGTCCACCGTCACGTTCGGCCGGGCCTCGTAGATGATGCCGACCACGCCGAGCGGGACGCGGACCTGGCGCAGGTCGATGCCGTTCGGCAACGTCGACCCCCGCACCACCTCGCCGACCGGGTCGGGCAGTGCGACGACGTCCCGGACGTCCGAGGCGATGGCGCGGACCCGCTCGGGCGTGAGGGTGAGCCGGTCGATGACGGTCTCGCTGGTGCCGGCCTCGCGGGCCTTGGCAATGTCCTTGGCGTTGGCCTCGACGATCTCGCTCGTACGGACTTCCAGGGCGTCCGCGATGGCCAGCAGCGCGTCGTCCTTCTCGGCCCGCGGGAGCGGGGCGAGGTCGGCGGCGGCGGCCTTGGCGCGGTAGGCGGCCTGGGTGACCGGGGACATCGAGTCGTACGGCGAGAGCGTGGTCATGAGGGAAGGGTAGTGCGCCGTAAGGGGGTGGGGACCCGGCCGTCTTGCACCGCGAGACGGGAGCGATACCGCCCGCTATGTCACCTAATGGAAGCAACGCAGGTCAAAAGGGGTGAACCCCTACGGGTGTCGCGGGGGCCGGGCCGTATCCCTCGGCGATGCGCTGGTGGTAGGTCTCACGGTCGATGACCTCCAGGCCGACGATCTCCCAGGGCGGCAGCTGGGCGGTCTGGCGGTGCTCGCCCCACAGGCGCAGGGCGACGGCGGCGGCGTCGTGGAGGTCGCGGGCCTCCTCCCAGTAGCGGATCTCGGCGTGGTCGTTGGCGTAGCGGCTGGTCAGCAGAAAGGGGTGGTCGTGGGCCAGCTGTTCGAGGCCGCGCCGCACCTCCTTCAGCGGAGCCTCCTTGCCGGAGACGCTGAGGGTGACGTGCCACAGGCGGGGCAGCTCGGCCGGCTCCTCGTAGCGGTCGCCGGCCGCGACGCTCGTCAAGACGCGCTCCTCACCGGCCGCACGGGACGAGGCCTCCTCGGCACCACCACGGGGCGCGGCCCCAGGGCGCACTCGTCTCACGACGGCCTCCTTTACCCAGTGATCCCAGTGACCGACACGGTGGTCGTGCGGAACGTGTCCCTGAAACAAAGTTGAGCAGGCCGCAAGGGCTTGTGTGGCACTTTTGCGGAACGTCCACCTGAGGGCGACAGCCTTCGCGGGGCGTTCCCCCCGTTTTCGGGTGGACGGCGCTTTCCCCGGGGAGCTCTCAGGGCTGGAGCACCACCAGATCGTCCCGGTGGACGACCTCGCGCTCGTACGCCGGCCCCAGCTCCCGCGCCAGCTCCCGCGTCGAACGGCCCAGCAGCTGGGGGATCTCCTTGGCGTCGAAGTTCACCAGCCCGCGGGCCACCGCGCGCCCCTCGCCGTCCCGCAGCTCGACCGGGTCCCCGGCGTTGAACTCACCGTCCACGGCGGCGATCCCGGCCGGCAGCAGTGACTTGCGGCGCTGCACGACCGCCCGCACCGCGCCGTCGTCCAGGGTCAGCGAGCCCTGCGGGGTGGACGCGTGCTGGAGCCACAGCAGCCGGTCGGCGGAGCGCTTGCCGGTGGGGTGGAAGTGGGTGCCGGTGTCGCCGCCGCTCAGCGCCTCGGCCGCGTGGACGGCGCTGGTCAGCACCACGGGGATGCCGGCGGCGGCGGCGATCCGGGCGGCCTCGACCTTGGTGACCATGCCGCCGGTGCCGACGCCGGCCTTGCCCGCGCTGCCGATGTCGACGCCCGCGAGGTCGGCCGGCCCCCGTACCTCCGCTATCCGCGAGGTGCCCGGCTTGCTGGGGTCGCCGTCGTACACGCCGTCCACGTCCGACAGGAGGACCAGCAGGTCGGCGCGGACCAGATGGGCCACGAGCGCCGCGAGCCGGTCGTTGTCGCCGAAGCGGATCTCGTCGGTGGCGACGGTGTCGTTCTCGTTGACGACCGGGAAGGCGCCCATCGCGAGGAGCTTGTCGAGGGTGGTGGAGGCGTTGCGGTGGTGGGACCGGCGGCTCATGTCGTCGCTGGTCAGCAGGACCTGGCCGACGCGGACGCCGTAGCGGGCGAAGGAGGCGGTGTAGCGGGCGACGAGGAGGCCCTGGCCGACGCTGGCGGCGGCCTGCTGGCGGGCCAGGTCCTTGGGGCGGCGGCGCAGTCCCAGCGGGGCGAGGCCGGCGGCGATGGCACCGGAGGAGACGAGGACGACCTCCTTCTCTCCCCCGCTGCGGCTCTTGGCGAGAACGTCGACGAGCGCGTCGACCCGGTCGGCGTCCAGGCCTCCCGACGCGGTGGTCAGCGACGAGGAACCCACCTTGACGACGATCCTGCGGGCCTCGCTCACGGCCTGCCTCACGCTTGCCACCTGCACTGTCCCCATTTCCTTGCGCGTGGCAGCAATCTACGCGAAGCACCCCTTCGTCCGCCCCGACGTTTCAGCCCCCGGACAGCCGCACCCCGCCCGCCCCGCGCCCACCACGCGTAACCGTTTGCTCACGCGTCGCGTACGGCAAAAAGGTTGTAGGGGTTGCTTATAGAAATCAAAGAGCATCCAAACTTATTTTGAAGTTTGTGCCACCTAAAGTTCGCCGAGTGACCCCTGCCAAACGCATCCTCCTGAGATCGGGCAAGAGCCCGTACGACGTCGTGCCCACGGAGGAAGCCCTCCAACGCGACGTCTTCGCCACCAACTCAGGCAACCTGATCTTCAGCGACGCCACCCACAAGATCCTGGAGACACCAGGCACCGAGGTGGTCTCGAACGGGATCAAGTCCCTGGTGGCCGAGGCCACGCGGATCAACCAGGAGTACGACGCCTTCGTCGTGCCATTGGCGAACGCGTTCCGTCCCTCCTTCGAGCCCCAGCTGAGGCGGCTGACGCGGCTCATCCAGCGGCTGAAGATCCCGGTCGTGGTGGCCGGCGTCGGCGCGCAGACCGGGCTGAACTACGACCCGACGCGGCTCAAGCCCATCGAGTCCTCGGTGCGCGAGTTCGTCTCGGCGGTCCTCGACCGCAGCGCCTCGATCGGCGTGCGCGGCGAGTTCACCGAGCAGTACCTCAAGGACATGGGCTTCAGGGACGTCGAGGTCATCGGCTGCCCCTCGCTGTTCATGTACGGCAAGGAGCTCGCCGTCCACAAGCGGGCGCCTGAGCTCACCGCCGAGTCCCGTATCGCGATCAACGGCTCGCACAACGCGGTCCAGAAGCAGGGCCTGGGCAAGGTCATCGACCGCACCCACGCCCGCTACCCGCATCTGCGCTTCATCGGCCAGAACCTGTCCGACGCGCGGCAGCTGCACTGGCGGGACCTGTCGGACCCGAACGCCAAGGTCAAGGCGATACCGACGCACCCCGACCACCCGATGTACGCCGAGGACAAGGTCCGCGTCTACATCGACCCGGTCACCTGGATCGACGAGCTGCGCGACTTCGACTTCTCCTTCGGCTCCCGCATCCACGGCAACATCGCGGCCCTGCTGGCGGGCACGCCGGCGACCGTGCTCTCCGGCGACTCCCGCACGCTGGAGCTGTGCCGCTACTTCGACATCCCGTATGTCCGCATCGACCAGCTGCCCGCGGACCTGGATCCGGCGCGGCTGTACGAGGAAGCGGACTTCGGCAAGCTGATGAGCGGTCACCACGAGCGCTACGAGCGGTTCATGGGGTTCCTGGACCGCAACGGCCTGCAGAACACCTTCACCCACGGCGACGGCGGCGCGGCCTTCGAGGAGCGGCTGCGGAAGCTGTCCTTCCCGGCGGGCGTCCGACCCTGGCTGGAGGCCGACCTGGGCTCGCTCGCCACACGGATGGCGTTCATGCAGCGCAACATCAACGAGCTGACGCTGGACAACGAGCGGCTGAAGCGCGACCTGGCCCGCGCCAAGGCCGGTTCCCGGTCCACGAAGACGTCCGGGGCCGTCCCGGCGCCGTCGGTCTACCGCCGCGCCCGCCGGGTCGTGGGCGGCCCGATACGCCGGGCCCTTCAGTCGGGCCGGTAGTCCGGCCGCCGGTAACGCGGCGTCACTATCACTCCACGGTCGTCCCAAGGCGCCCGGACACGCGCGTGTCGTCCAGAGGTCGGCAGGCGTTAACCCGGGCGCACGTCCTTGACGACCTTGGAGTGACGCCGTGCCCACGAAGAGAGTCCGCCGCCCCCGCCTGCTCCGCCGCAGACGCCCGCTGAAGCGTTCCGCCACCGACGGCCCGGGAAGCCGCCCGCGCCGCAGGCGCCGCCTCCCCCTGCGTCGCGCCGCGCCCCGCGTCCTCGTCACGGCCCTCCTGGCCGCCGCCTTCGCCGTCCAGGCCATCGCCGCGTTCCTCCCCGACGTCCCGCTGCTGCTCGCCGCGACGGCCGCCTCGGTCGCCGGCGAGGGGGTGCTGCACCGATGGCAGCGGGGCATGGCGACGGTGTTCGCGAAGTCGCACGCCGACATCACCGTCCGGCACGTCCTGCGGGACCTGCTGCTGGTGGCGGGCCTGCTGCGGGTGGGCGAGCAGGACCGGGAGGCGGTGTACGGGCCGATCGTCGCCGCCCTGCTGCTCTTCTACGCCCTGCACTGCGCGATCCAGGCCGTCTCCGTCCTGGTCCGCCGCACCCGCACCCTGCCGGTGGTGACCCGGAACATCGACGCCTCCGCGCTCCGCCTGTCGACCGCCCCGCCGGCGCTGCTGCTGCGCCGCCCCGGGCACCGGCTGCTGGTGTTCGGACTGCCCGCGACCTTCGGCCTGGCGGCCACCGCGGCGACCGACCATCCGGCCGCCGCGGCCGGCGGGCTCGCCGTCTCCCTCGTCCTCGGGCTGCTCGGCCTGGGCGAGCTGCTGCTGCGACTGCTGCCCAGCCGCCGCCCGGCGGGCGAGCAGCAGGTCCTCGACTGGTTCGACGCCTGGCTCGCCGACTACAAGCCCACGGTCGGCCTGTACTTCTCCGGCGGCGCGTCCTCCGCGTACCAGGCCAACATGTGGCTGGAGCCCCTCGCCAAGCTCGACGGCAGGCCGGTCATCGTGCTGCGCGAGCGGTTCATGGTGCAGAAGATCGCCGCCACCGACGTGCCGATCATCTGCCTGCCCAAGGTCACCACCCTGATGCGCCTCGAGCACTCCACGCTCCAGGTCCTCATCCACCCGTCGAACTCCGGCAAGACCTCCCAGGTCCTGCGCATCCCCACCCTCAAGCACACGTTCGTCAACCACGGCGAGAGCGACAAGCTGTCCTCGTGCAACCCGTACGCGAAGGCGTACGACGAGGTGTGGGTGGCGGGCCCCGCCGCGCGTGAGCGGTACGCGCTGGCCGAGGTGGGCGTGGACGACCGCGAGGTCCGGGAGATCGGACGGCCCCAGCTGGAGGCGGTACGGCCGTACGCGGGCCCGCCGAAGGGAACGTACGTCACCGTCCTGTACGCGCCCACCTGGGAGGGCTGGGACGGCAATCCGGGCAACACCTCCGTCATCGAGGCCGGCGAGAACCTCGTACGGGCGCTGCTCGCCGATCCGGGCGTGCGGCTGCTGTACAAGCCGCATCCGCTGACCGGCTCGGTGGATCCGCGGGCGGGGGCGGCCGATCTGCGCATCCGGGAGCTGGTGCGGGCCGCGAACCGGGAGCGGTCGGGGGCCCGGCCCGCTGTCGGTGGGGAACTGGCCCGCTGCACCGAGGAGTTGGACCGGCTCACCACCTCGGACTTCCGCACGAGTGCCGACTCGGCGGAGCGGATGATGCTCCAGTCCGTGCCGTCCCGGGGGCGGGCCAGGGCGGTGGAGCGGGCCACGGCGGCCTGGGAGGCGGCGTACTGGGCCTCGCTGCCGGAGTGGGAGCACCAGGTCGTCACGGACGCCCGGCCCGCGCTGTACGCCTGCTTCAACCGGGCCGATCTGCTCGTCAGCGATGTGTCGAGCGTGGTCAGCGACTTCCTGGCGAGCGGCAAGCCCTATGCGGTGGCCAACACCAGCGGGCTGCCCGAGGAGACGTTCCGGGAGGCGTTCCCGACCGTGCGCGCGGCGACCGTGCTGACGCCCGACGCGCGGGGCGTGCCGGGCATGCTGGAGGCCGTACGGCATCCGGAGAAGGACGAACTCGCCGAGGCGCGGGCCGAGTTGAAGCGGCATCTGCTGGGCCCGGACGAGCCGTCCTCGCAGGTGCGCTTCAACGAGGCCGTGCAGACGCTGTGTGCGGCGGCGCGGGACCATCGGGTCCGGATGGCCGAGCGGCTGGCGTCGGAGATCCCCCCGCCCCGGCAGGCGGAGGACCCCGCCGACGTCACGCCGCCGCGGCCGGCCTGACGTCCCTGGACCGCGACGGCAGCGTCCGGCGCGCCTTGCGTACCGCCCGTCGGACGAACGAGTCGAGCCCGCCCTCCCGGTATCCCGGGACGGCGCGGGCCTCGCGGGGCTCGGCGAGGTAGAGGGCGTCGGGGAGGCCGGCGGCGGTGTCCCGGAAGTGCGGGTAGGCGAAGTACACCCGGCGGCCGCGCTTCTCCAGCAGGGCCTCGGGCTCCTTCCCGGCCCGCCGGAACTCCAGGAGGTCCAGCAGGAGTTCGGGGCGCTGCTCGGCCACCGCGTGCATCCGCAGCCGCTCCTCGACCCGCAGGCGGTGGGCGACCTCGTCGGTCCAGTACGCCTCCAGCAGCGGCTTCGCCAGCTCGAACTTGTGCCGCCGCACCTGCTCGCTGTCCTTCAGGTACTTGGGGCCGAACTGCGGGAGCAGGGTGACGACGAACGGGCGGACCATGAGCATGTCGCGGCGCGGGCCCGCCGGGACCATGTCGGCGATCAGGCTCATCAGGGCGCGCGCGGAGTCGAAGCGCAGGGTGTAACCGCCGCTCCGCGTCACATGCTTGCCGTCCTCGCGGCCCACCAGGTAGTAGCAGGTGTAGTCGTCGATGAGGGAGACGCCGTCGGCCCGCAGATAGGCCTCCATGGTGAACAGGGCGTCCTCGCCGGTCCACAGCGACTCGTCGAAGCGCATGCCGTGCCGCTCCAGCAGCTCGCGGCGGAACAGCTTCTGCGCGCTGAGCGTGAACTTGATGTTGGACGACCAGAGGTCGGTGCGCTCCAGCGTCCGCCCCCACATGGACTGCGGCGGCTTGCGGTTGATGCCCTCGACCCGGCCCAGCACCACGTCCGTGCCGTTGCGGTCGGCCATCGCGACCATCCGCTCCAGGGCCTCGGGGCCCAGCCGGTCGTCGGCGTCCAGGAAGAACACGTACCGTCCGGCGGCCTTGCCCAGGCCGACGTTGCGCGGGCCGCTGGGGCCGCCGGAGTTGTCCTGCCGGATGACGGTGACGGGCAGGTCCGCGCGGGCCGCGAACTGCTCCAGGCACTCCCCCGTGCCGTCCGTCGAGCCGTCGTCGACCGCGATGACCTCGATGCGGGCGTGGTCGAGGGTCTGGGCCTCGACCGAGGCGAGGCACTCGACGAGGTACGGCATCGCTTCGTACGCCCCGATGACCACGGTCACATCAGGCTGGGTCACATTTCCCCCGTATCCTCATATTCACATTCAGTCAGACGGTCGAAAGTCATGAGCGGTTGTCTCTGTGAGCAACTTTTGTGATGCAGGTCACGGACTACACGACCGTTCCCCCCTCAGATACGCAAAAGAGCCCGGTTTTCGAGAATCACTCCTCGAAAACCGGGCCCCTGGGCCGATTGGGTCAGGCCGTGGTCGTGGCCTCCGCGGCTGCGGCCGCCGACCGTGACTCCTGGCCGACGTTGCGGGTGTCGGCCTTGCGGGCCAGGTCCGCCACCGCGGTGTTGAACTGCTCGATGGACGTGGGCTCGTCCGGGCCCAGCAGGTACTGCTTGAGCTCCTTGCGGTCCTCGGCCAGCGGGTCGCCCGCGAGGTCGCGGACCGCGCTCAGCAGCTCGCCCAGCTCGGCGGCGCTGTTGGACAGGATCGTGGCGGCGCGCACCGCGGTGTTCTGCCGCTTGAACTCCTCCACGCCCAGCTCCGCGGAGTCCGTCACCGCGTACGGCTTGCCGCTCGCGATGAAGTCGGAGACCACGGAGGAGATGTCGGAGACCATCGCGTCGGAGACGTTGAAGCAGTCGTACAGCCGCGGCTCGGCACCGGTGATGACCCGGTGCTCGTGGAAGCCGAAGGAACGCCAGTAGGCGTCGTTCCACTCGGCGCGCAGCCGGGCGATCTCCTCGTGCTTGGCCACGTCGACCAGCCCGTCACGGGTGGCCTCGGCCTCGTCGCCCTTGTCGCCGCCGCTGCCGGACAGCTGGGCGATCCGCGCCTCGACGCGGGTCAGGTCGGCCTTGGCCTGCGCCTGGGCGGCGGCGTCCGCGGTGAAGCGGGCGTCGGTGGCGCGCGCGACGGCGGCCTTCTCGACCAGCGCGGTGATGCGCGCGTGGGCGGCGCCCGCCTCCTTGCTGACCGTGCCCGTGAAGGGGTGCGGCTTGTACAGGACGCGGACCGGCGGGTCGGCCTTGATCAGCTTCTTGACGATGTTCTCGCCGGCGAGCACCAGGGAGGTGTTGCCGGGGTTGCCGTCCCAGCCCTCCCAGGTGGGCGCGTAGAGAACGGTGGGCATACGGCCGTCGGGCACGCCCTGCCAGGTCTGGATCGGCGCCAGCTGCGGGCGGCCGACCTCCACGATGTCGTCGTCGCGGACGCCGACGTCGGCGATGGCGTAGCGGTCGCGGCCCGCGCGGCCGGCGGTCCACACCTCGTCGTACACCTTGCTGAACGGGTTGACGCTGGCCAGCTTGTCGCTGTCGCCGTGGCCGATGAAGACGTGCTTCATGGTCGGTACGCGCAGCAGGTGGATGTTCTTGCCGACGTTCGCCGCGTAGAGCGCGACGCGCACGTTCGACAGGTCCATGTTCATCAGGTGCACC
>JABFXD010000480.1 GCA_013361925.1 Streptomyces sp.
CGTCCAGCTCGACTACGTCTTCCCCGGCTCCTTCTACCCCCTGCACTTCTACGGCGCCTGGGTCTTCTTCGCCGCCTTCGTCGCGCACGCCCTCCTCAAACTCCCCACGGCTCTACGGGCCTTGCGGCACCTGAGGGCGGAGCCGGACAGCGACCTCGTGTCCCCGCGCCCCGCCGCGCCGACCGTCTCCCGGCGGGGTGCGCTGTGGTTCGTCGGGGGCGGCTCGCTGCTGCTCTTCGTCACGACCGTCGGGCAGACCCTCGGCGGCCCGCTGCGGCGCACCGCCCTCCTCGCTCCGCACGGCCGTGACCCCGGCAGCGGACCGAACGGCTTCCAGATCAACAAGACCGCCGCCTACGCCGGGATCGACGCGGCGGAGACCAGCGCGGAGGCGTGGCGCCTCGTCGTGACCGGGCGTACCGGAACGGTTCGGTTGAGCCGTGCCGACCTCCTCCGACTGCCGCTGCACAGCGCCGCGTTGCCCATCGCCTGCGTGGAGGGGTGGTCGACCTCGGACCAGTGGTGGCGGGGAGTGCGGCTGCGTGACCTGGCGGCTCTGGTGGGCTACGACCGTGAGGATCCGCCGGACGTGTTCGTGGAGTCGCTCCAGCGTCACGGCGCCTTCCGCCGCGCGGCCCTGCGCGCCAACCAGGTCGCCGACCCGCGCTCCCTCCTCGCCCTCTACGTCAACGGCGAGGAACTGTCCCCCGACCACGGCCACCCGGCCCGCGTCATCGTGCCCGCGGCACCGGGTGTGCTGAACACCAAGTGGGTGGCCCGGCTGACCTTCGGAGACCTGTGATGCGCAAGGTAGTGGTGGGCAGCCCTTTCCAACTCCTGCTGCTCGCGGGCTCGTTCGCCCTCGCCGCCTACGCGGGGGTGCGGCTGCTCGCAGACGACTGGTTCGGGGTGGCGCTGTGGCTGGTGGGCGCGGCGCTGCTGCACGACCTCGTGCTGCTGCCGCTGTACGCGGTCGCGGACCGGGCGGTCGTGCGGGGGCTCGGCGCCGCCGGCCGCCGGGAGTGGGCGATGTACGTGCGCGTACCGGCGGCCTTGTCGTGCCTGCTGCTGCTCGTGTGGTTCCCGCTGATCAGCGGCGTCGGCAGGGTGGACCGGCGCTACCGGTCCGCCACCGGGCTGTCCCCGGACGGGTTCCTGGGGCGCTGGCTGCTGATCACGGCCGTTCTGTTCGGCGGCTCGGCACTGCTGCTGGCCCTGCGGGTCCGCAGGGCGACGAAGGTGCGCCCGTCGGCCGACCACTGACCTTCCTTCTTCCAGCCGCGTGCGTACCGCAGCAGCGCCGGGGTGCCGAGGCGCGCCCAGGGGAAGGGGGCGCCGGTGGTGGTGCGGGCGTCGGTGAGATGGACGTGGACGCGTTCGTCGATGTCCACGGGTGCCGTCTCGGCGATCAACAGGCCACGAGGCCTGAGAAGTTGGGCCACTCGGGTCAGCAGGGCGTGCGGGTCGCCGCCGATGCCGACGTTGCCGTCCATGAGGAGCACCGTGCCCCAGCGGGACTCGCCGGGGAGCGGTTCGAAGACGGAGCGGTGCAGGGCCTGGCCGCCGAGGCGGATGGTGTGGGCCACGGCGGCCTCGCTGACGTCGATGCCGAGGGAGGGGACGGCTCGGGTGGCCAGTTCGGCCACCAGCCGTCCCGGGCCGCAGCCGACGTCCAGGACAGTGCCCTCGCAGTGGTCCAGTACGGCGCGGTCGACCGCGTCGGCTCGGGCGCACCAGCGTTCCACTTCCAGGGGGAGGAGCCAGCCGTCGGTGCGGCGCAGGAAGAGGGGGCCGCGGCCGGTGCGGAGGGCTGTCGTGTAGGGGTCGGCTGTGGCCCAGGCGGGGGCGGTCATCGGGTGGGGTTGTGTGTGGGGTGCGGGTGGGTGGGGGCTGGTCGCGCAGTTCGCCGCGCCCCTGGGGAGTTGCACAGGGCGAGTTCTGCCGCGAACCGCCCGTCAGGCGCCAGTCGCGCCACCGCCTTCGCGTCCGCCGCCGTGTCCACGTCCCTCAGTCGTGGCAGATTGCGTACCCGCAGCCCCGCCGCCACCAGCCGCTCCCGCTGCACCGCCCCCGTCATAGGCGTCGACATCGGCACCCCCCGCAGCAGCCCCGGATCGGGGTCGGCCAGGCCCAGTGCCCAGAACCCCCCGTCCTCCGCCGGGCCGAAGTACGCGTCGCAGTCCGCGAAGTCCACGGTCAGCAGCTCCGGCGTCACCTGCGGGGTGTCCATGCCGATCAGCAGCGCCGGACCCGTGC
>JABFXD010000895.1 GCA_013361925.1 Streptomyces sp.
GGCTTCGACGCCGTGGCCGAGGCGGTGCTCGGGGACGATCCGGCGACCGCGTACGACGGGGGCGGCACCGCGATGCTCGCCGAGCCGATGGCCCGGATCAACGACGCGGTCAAGGAAGGGCGGGTGGAGGAGGCGGCCCGGCTGTCCGAGCACACCGTGGCGCAGGCCTCGGCGGCGCTCGGCGCGGAGCACCCGGAAGTGCTGCGGCTGCTCGAACTCACCGCGTACATCGCCTACTTGGCCGGTGACCCGGCGCGCGCCTTCGGGCTCTCCCTGGACCTGGCGAGGACCCGCAGCCGCGCCCGGGACGCGGAGGCCGCGTACGGCAACGTCCAGAGCGCGGCGACCGCCTGGCGTGCCGTACGCGACCCGGAGCTGGGGCTGCGCATGGGCGTGGACCTGATCGGACTGTGGACCGAGCTGACGCACGAGGACGGTCCGGCGGCCGAGGACATCGAGCAGCTGGAGTCCGCCCACGCCCGGATGAACCGGCTCGCCGAACGCGCCCGCAAGCTCAGCCGGTAGGACCGGGGACTACGACGACAGCGCCCAGACGGCGTACGCGATCGCGTCGCTGTTCCGGTTCAGCGCGGTGTCGTTGATGTTGGACGTGGTGTCGCAGGACGAGTGGTAGCAGCGGTCGAAGGCCTGTCCCGACGTACCGCCCCACTTGGCCGCCTGTGCCGCCGTCTTGACGTAGTCGGCCCCGCTGAACAGCCCGCCGACCGGAACGCCGGCGTTCTTGAACGGCGCGTGGTCGGAACGGCCGTCGCCCTCGGTCTCGATCTCCGTGGCGACGCCGAGACCGGCGTAGTAGTCCTTGAAGGTCTTCTCGATCGCGGGGTCGTCGTCGTAGACGAAGTAGCCGGGGTTGGGGGAGCCGATCATGTCGAAGTTCAGATAGCCGCTGATCTTCGCTCTGTTCGTCGAGGACAGGTTGTTGACGTAGTAGCGGGAGCCGACCAGGCCCAGTTCCTCCGCGCCCCACCAGGCGAATCTCAGATGCTTGGTGGGCTGGTAGCCGGCCCGGGAGACGGCCAGCGCGGTCTCCAGGACGGCCGCCGAGCCGGAGCCGTTGTCGTTGATGCCGGGTCCGGCGGTGACGCTGTCGAGGTGCGAGCCGGACATGACGACCCGGTTGGTGTCGCCGCCCGGCCAGTCCGCGATCAGGTTGTAGCCGGTGCGGCCGGAGGACGTGAACTGCTGGATGGTGGTGGTGAATCCGGCGGCGTCGAGCTTGGCCTTCACATAGTCGAGGGAGGCCTTGTAGCCGGCGCGGCCGTGCGCGCGGTTGCCGCCGTTGGCGGTGGCGATGGACTGGAGCTGGGTCAGATGCGCCTTGACGTTGGCGAGGGGGATGTCCGGGGCGGCGGCCACCGCGGGGTGCGGGGCGGGGGCCGCCCCGGCTATGGATCCGCCGATCAGGAGTGTCGCGGCCGCGGTGACGGCGGTGGCCGTCGCGCGTCCGGGAACCGAGAGCTTCATGTGGGGGGCTCCGAATTCCTCGGGAATCACAGGGATTCCACAGCGAATGGGGTGCCTGGATGGTGAAGCTGTGACTAACTCTCCGTCAAGAGCGGTATCAGGACAGCGGTGTTCGTATACCGGTCGGCTGCGTCCCTGTGGTCGGCCTCGTCACTGGACGCAGAACTCGTTCCCCTCCGGGTCGGCCATCACCACCCACGCGCCCGAGGGTTCCCGCACCTCCCGCAGCACGCGCGCGCCGAGCCCGGTCAGCCGCTCGACCTCGGCCGCCCGCAGTCCGTCCCCGGGGTGCAGATCGAGATGGAGCCGGTTCTTCCCGGTCTTCTCCTCCGGCACCCGCTGGAACAGCAGCCGCCGGCCGAGCCCGGTGCCGCTGTCCTTGTCATACGGGTCCTCGGGATGCCGTACGGCGACCAGGTCGCGGAAGGCGAGACGGGCGTGGAACTCCACGGTGGCCTCGCGCGGCAGCGCGCCGAGTTCCAGGAGCCGCTGGATGAGGGCGTCGTTGTCCTCGACCTCGTAGTGCAGCGCGGCGGCCCAGAAGTCGGCCTGGGACTGCGGGTTCGCGCAGTCGATCACGAGCTTCCAGTGCACGGGGGCTGGGGTGGTGTGCGTCATGCCGTCACTTATAGCGGCGCACTGGGTCGGAGGCTGTCCTAAACGCGGTCCGTGCCGCGGACGAGTTCTACGGCCGCGTCCACCGGGTCGGGCCCGGCGACGACGGTGTCCGTGTCCCGTACGGGGACGGGGGCGCCGGTCGCCACCGTGGCGGCGGGCCTGGCCGTCCGCGTCCGCGCCCTGCGGGCCGACCGCAGCGCGTCCCAGGTCAGCAGCGACAGGGCCAGCCAGACCAGGGCGAAGCCCGCCCAGCGCTCGGGCGGCATGGCCTCGCCGAAGTAGAGGACACCGAGGAGGAACTGGAAGACCGGCGCCAGGTACTGCAACAGGCCGAGGGTGGACAGCGGCACGCGGATCGCGGCGGCGCCGAAGCAGATGAGGGGGAGCGCGGTGACCAGGCCGGTCCCGGCGAGCATCGCGGCGTGCCCGGGGCCCTCGGTGAGGATGGTGGCGTCGCCCTGGGAGGCCAGCCACAGCAGGTATCCGGTCGCGGGCAGGAACTGCAGCGCGGTCTCGGCGGCCAGCGACTCCAGGCCGCCGAGGTTGACCTTCTTCTTCACCAGGCCGTAGGTGGCGAAGGAGAAGGCGAGGATCAGCGAGATCCACGGCGGACGCCCGTACCCGATGGTGAGGACGACGACCGCGGCGGCGCCGACCCCGACCGCCGTCCACTGCACGGGCCGCAGCCGCTCCTTGAGCAGCAGCACGCCCATCGCGATGGTGACCAGCGGGTTGATGAAGTAGCCGAGCGAGGCCTCGACGACCCGGTCGTTGTTCACGGCCCAGATGTAGACGCCCCAGTTCACGGCGATGACGGCCGCCGCGACCGCGATCAGCGCGAGGCGGCGGGGCTGGCGCAGCAGCTCCCCGGCCCACCTCCAGCGGCGCAGGACGAGCAGGGCCAGGGCGACGACGAGGAGGGACCACACCATCCGGTGGGCCAGCACCTCGAAGGGGCCGGCCGGCTTCAGCAGCGGGAAGTACAGGGGGAACAGCCCCCACATCCCGTATGCGGCGAAGCCGTTCAGCAGTCCTATGCGTTGCTCACCGCTCGGCTTCCCGGTCACGGGGCCTCCCTCTCGAATGCGTCGCCCGGATGAAGGTAACGCCGAGCGCCCCCGCCTGTCATGCCCGTATCGCTATACGGTCATGACAGGCGGGGGTGGGAGGCGGCGCGGGTGCCGTCAGCCCTTGAGGGCGGTGGCGATCGCGTCGGCCAGCGGGGTGGTCGGCCGGCCGGCGAGGCGGGACAGGTCGCCGGAGTCGACGACCAGCTCGCCCTTGGCTATGGAGGCGTCCACGCCCGCGAGGATCAGGGCGAACGGCTCGGGCAGCCCGGCGCCGGTCAGGATGCCGACCAGGGCCTCGCCGGGCACGTCGTTGTAGGCGATCTCCTTGCCGGTCTGCCGGCTGAGCTCGGCCGCGTACTCGGCGAAGCTCCACGCGGTGTCGCCACCGAGCTCGTACGTCTGGTTCTCGTGCCCCTCGCCGGTGAGGACGGCCACCGCGGCGGCGGCGTAGTCGGCGCGCGAGGCGGAGGAGACCCGGCCCTGGCCGGCGGCGGCGACGACGGCGTTGTGCTCCAGGGTGGGGCCGAGGTTCTCGGTGTAGTTCTCGTGGTACCAGCCGTTGCGCAGCAGCGTGTAGGGCAGGCCGGAGGCGAGGAGCACCTTCTCGGTGGCGCGGTGGTCGTCGGCGAGCGCGGCGCTGAGGCTGCCGGGGGCGCTGGTGTAGGCGAGCAGGGCGACGCCGGCGGCCTTGGCGGCGTTGATGACGACCGTGTGCTGGCCCGGGCGGTCGTTGCCGACCTCGCTGCCGGAGATGAGGAGCACCTTGTCGCCCTCGGCGAAGACGCTGTCGAACGTCTCGGGGGTGTTGTAGTCGGCCACGGCGATCTGCACGCCCTTCGCCGCGAGCTCGGCGCCCTTGTCCGCGCTGCGCACGACCGCGGTGACCTGGTCGGCCGGGACCTTCTCCAGCAGCTGCTCGATGACGTGGCGGCCCAGGTGACCGTTGGCTCCGGTGACGACGATGCTCATGATGTGCGATCTCCTTGTGGGGTGCGGATGCACTAACCGTAGGAGATGCGCTAACTGATGGAAAGTACCCACTTTGAAGTAAGGTACTGGCATGGCAGTAAGTAAACCCTCTCTGTCCGGGGAGGCCGTGGAGGCGATGTGCCCCCACCGCCTCGTCCTGGAGCACGTCACCAGCCGCTGGGGCGTCCTGGTCCTGATCGAGCTCCTGAACCGCCCCTACCGCTTCAGCGAACTCCGCCGCGCGATCAACGTCCTCGGCGGCCGGGGCGTCAGCGAGAAGATGCTCACCCAGACTCTCCAGACCCTCGAACGCGACGGCCTCGTCCACCGCGACGCCCGGCCCGTGATCCCCCCGAGAGTGGACTACTCCCTCACCGACCTGGGCCGGGAGGCGGCGGAACAGGTACGAGGCCTGGCGCTGTGGACGGAACGGCGGATGGCCGAGGTGGAGAAGGCACGCCAGACGTACGACGAGACGAAGAACCGCGTCTGAGCTCTGAGCGGGCGTCCTTCCGTGCGCCCCCTTTCCGCCCCGAGCGCGGGCCCGGGCCGCCGGGCACCATGAGGGTCCGCGACCAGGGGGGACTCGTTGCCATGGCCACACCGTTACGCGCGCTCTTCGGCCGGGGTGCCCGCCGCCGGCGCCAGGAGGAACTGCTGGCGGCGCTCCTGGGGCAGCTGACGCTCATGACCGAGGAGATCCGCCGCGCCAACCTCATCCAGCACCACCGCCTGATCGCCGAACAGCAGGGCCGGGCCATGGACGACCCGTCGCTCGCCGACGCCGCCAGCTCGCTGACCGGCGTCTCCGAGGAGAGGCGCCGCCAGATCCTGTTCGTGAACCGCTGGTACGCGGCCATGCTGCTCTCGTACCGGGTCGGCTCGGTCGACTGGGAGGAACTCCGGGGCCATCTGCGGGTGTTGTGCCGCGGCGGAGTCTTCGCGGAGTACTGGGAACGCACGGCCGAACACCGCCGCGAACTCCCCGAGGACTCCCTGGAGGCCAGGGTCGGGCGGGCCGTCGACGCGATCCTGGAGGAGCGGGCGGACGACCCGGACGAGTGGTGGGTGGTGGGGTCACCGCTGATGTGATCACGCTAACGAGTGGGTCTAAAGCGAGGTTTGGCGGGTCATCTATGAATAGCCTGCGCCAAGTCCGCCTATGTGACGATCCTGTCGTAGGCGAGTCGTGCATTGCACCCCCGCAGAGGAGCCCACCGTGGTGTTCGACGAACCCCAAGTCCGCCTCATCTCCCGAAGATTGGGCTGGACCCCACGCCAGCGAGGCAGCCTGTCCGGCGAGACCTGCCCCGACCTCTTCGAACTCACCGACGGCAACTTCGCCGTCATCGGCACCGAGGCCACCGCCGAACTCGACCCCCTTCTCCCCTCCGACGCAGCCCGCGCCGACTACGAACGCATCGTCGTCATCACGCGCGAGACCCTGATCAGGGCCAAGCGGGACATCCCCGACGCCTGACAGCCGTGAGGCCTGGATGCCGTACGACATCCAGGCCCCCGGGACGCGTCAGCCCACGACTCAGCCCACGACCGTCCAGGTGTCGCCGCCCGCCAGCAGCGCCGCCAGATCACCCTTGCCGTTCTGCTCGATCGCCGTGTCGAGCTGGTCGGCCATCTGCGTGTCGTACACCGGCCGGTCCACGGACCGCAGGACGCCGATGGGCGTGTGGTGCAGGGTGTCCGGGTCGGCGAGGCGGGAGAGGGCGAAGGCGGTGGTCGGAGACGCCGCGTGGGCGTCGTGGACCAGGATCTCGGCCTCGTTGTCCGCGGTCACCGTCACCACCTTCAGATCACCGGTCAGCCGGTCCCGTACGACCCCCTTGGAACCGTCCGTGCCGAAGCGGATCGGCTGCCCGTGTTCGAGGCGGATCACCGCCTCCTCCGCCTGCTGGCGGTCCTTGAGCACCTCGAAGGCGCCGTCGTTGAAGATGTTGCAGTTCTGGTAGATCTCGATCAGTGCCGTACCCGGATGGGCCGCGGCCTGGCGCAGGACCTCCGTGAGGTGCTTGCGGTCGGAGTCCACCGTCCGCGCCACGAACGACGCCTCCGCGCCGATCGCCAGCGACACCGGGTTGAAGGGCGCGTCCAGCGACCCCATCGGCGTCGACTTGGTGATCTTCCCGACCTCGGAGGTGGGGGAGTACTGGCCCTTGGTCAGCCCGTAGATCCGGTTGTTGAACAGCAGGATCTTGAGGTTGACGTTTCTGCGCAGCGCGTGGATCAGGTGGTTGCCGCCGATCGACAGCGCGTCACCGTCACCGGTGACCACCCATACGCTCAAGTCCCGCCGGGAGGTGGCCAGTCCGGTCGCGATGGCGGGGGCGCGGCCGTGGATGGAGTGCATGCCGTACGTGTTCATGTAGTACGGGAAGCGGGACGAGCAGCCGATGCCCGAGACGAAGACGATGTTCTCCTTGGCCAGGCCGAGTTCGGGCATGAACCCCTGCACGGCGGCGAGGATCGCGTAGTCACCGCAGCCGGGGCACCAGCGCACCTCCTGGTCGGACTTGAAGTCCTTCATCGCCTGGCGTCCCTCGGCCTTCGGGACGAGGGAAAGCGCCTCGATCGTGCCCGTGCCTTCCGTGGACGTCTCAGCCATCGATGGCCTCCTTGAGAGCCGTGGCGAGCTGTTCGGCCTTGAACGGCATGCCGTTGACCTGGTTGTACGAGTGGGCGTCCACCAGGTACTTCGCCCGGATCAGCGTGGCCAGCTGCCCCAGGTTCATCTCCGGGATCACGACCTTGTCGTACCGCCGCAGCACGGTGCCGAGATTCCGGGGGAACGGGTTGAGATGGCGCAGATGGGCCTGCGCGATGGACTCGCCGGCCGCCCGCAGCCGGCGCACGGCCGCGGTGATCGGGCCGTACGTCGATCCCCAGCCCAGCACCAGGGTGCGCGCCTCGTGCGGGTCGTCGACCTCGACATCCGGTACGTCGATGCCGTCGATCTTGGCCTGCCGGGTGCGGACCATGAAGTCGTGGTTGGCGGGGTCGTAGGAGATGTTGCCCGTGCCGTCCTGCTTCTCGATGCCGCCGATGCGGTGTTCGAGGCCGGGCGTGCCGGGGACGGCCCAGGGGCGGGCCAGGGTCTGCGGGTCGCGCTTGTACGGCCAGAAGACCTCGGTGCCGTCGTCCAGGGTGTGGTTCGGGCCCTGCGCGAACTGCACGGTCAGGTCCGGGAGTTCGTCCTGCTCCGGGATGCGCCAGGGCTCGCTGCCGTTGGCGAGGTAGCCGTCGGAGAGCAGCATCACCGGGGTGCGGTAGGTCAGCGCGATACGCGTCGCCTCCAGCGCCGCGTCGAAGCAGTCGGCCGGGGTGCACGGGGCGACGATCGGGACCGGCGCCTCGCCGTTGCGGCCGAACATCGCCTGGAGCAGGTCCGCCTGCTCGGTCTTGGTCGGCAGACCGGTGGACGGGCCGCCGCGCTGGATGTCGATGACGAGCAGGGGCAGTTCCAGGGAGACCGCGAGGCCGATCGTCTCGGACTTCAGCGCCACACCGGGACCACTGGTGGTCGTCACCGCCAGCGAACCGCCGAAGGCCGCGCCGAGTGCCGCGCCGATGCCGGCGATCTCGTCCTCCGCCTGGAAGGTGCGGACACCGAAGTTCTTGTGCTTGCTCAGCTCGTGCAGGATGTCGGAGGCCGGGGTGATGGGGTACGAGCCCAGATACAGCGGCAGGTCCGCCTGCCGAGACGCGGCGACCAGTCCGTAGGACAGGGCCAGGTTGCCGGAGATGTTGCGGTAGGTGCCGGTCGGGAAGGCGGTGGCGGCCGGGGCGACCTCGTAGGAGACCGCGAAGTCCTCGGTCGTCTCACCGAAGTTCCAGCCCGCGCGGAAGGCCGCGATATTGGCCGCCGCGATGTCCGGCTTCTTGGCGAACTTCGAGGTCAGGAACTTCTCCGTGCCCTCGGTCGGCCGGTGGTACATCCACGACAAGAGGCCGAGCGCGAACATGTTCTTGCTGCGCTCGGCCTCTTTGCGGGACAGGTCGAAGTCCTTCAGTGCCTCCACCGTGAGGGTCGTCAGGGGTACAGGGTGGAGGCTGTACCCGTCGAGCGACCCGTCTTCCAAGGGGCTCTCGGAGTATCCGACTTTCTGCATCGCCCGTTTGGTGAACTCGTCCGTGTTGACGATGATCTCCGCGCCGCGTGGCAGATCGGCGATATTGGCCCGCAGGGCCGCCGGATTCATCGCGACGAGGACGTTGGGAGCGTCACCCGGGGTCAGGATGTCGTGATCGGCGAAGTGGAGCTGGAAGCTGGAGACACCCGGCAGGGTTCCGGCAGGGGCCCGGATCTCGGCGGGGAAGTTGGGGAGAGTGGACAGATCGTTGCCGAAGGTGGCCGTCTCGGAGGTGAAGCGGTCGCCGGTGAGCTGCATACCGTCACCCGAGTCCCCCGCGAAGCGGATGATCACCCGGTCGAGGCGGCGGACGTCCTTGGTCCCTGCCGCTTTGCGCTGCTCTCCCACGACGGCTTCGTCGGCCTGCTCCGCTGGGCTACTGACCTGGCTGGTCACTGAACTGGACCTCCTTCGAGGCGGCTGTCCGGGACAGGCCTTCCCGCAGGCCTTCCCTGGATCAACCCTACGTCCGTAAGGGTCGCCTTCCTGTGGCCAATCGCATGATGGACACGATTTTGAGACGCCCTGCCGCCCTGACTTGTCATGATTTCTCGCCCCCCGGCGCTTCCTTACAAGACGCCCAGCACTCCCGTTCGGTTCTCGGACTCGGTGACCGTTGCACCCATACGGCTGACACGGTGTCAGGTCATCAGGAGTTCAGATAGGTGAGGACCGCGAGAACCCGACGGTGATCCCCGTCACTGGGGGACAGCCCCAGCTTCAGGAAGATATTGCTGACGTGCTTCTCCACCGCTCCGTCGCTCACCACCAACTGCCGGGCGATCGCCGAGTTCGTCCGTCCCTCGGCCATCAGCCCCAGCACCTCGCGCTCCCGCGGGGTGAGGCCCGCGAGCACGTCCTGCTTGCGGCTGCGCCCCAGCAGCTGCGCCACGACCTCCGGGTCCAGGGCCGTACCCCCCTGGGCGACCCGCACCACCGCGTCCACGAACTCACGCACCTCGGCTACCCGGTCCTTGAGGAGATAGCCGACGCCGCGACTGGACCCGGCGAGAAGTTCGGTCGCGTACCGCTCCTCCACGTACTGCGACAGCACCAGCACCCCGAGCCCCGGATGGGCCTTGCGCAGCTGTACGGCGGCCCGCACCCCTTCGTCGGTGTGCGTGGGCGGCATCCGCACATCGGCCACCACCACATCCGGCAGCTCTCCCTGCCCGTCGAGCTCCGTGATGGTCTTGACCAGCGCCTCCCCGTCGCCCACCCCCGCGACGACGTCATGCCCGCGGTCGGTCAGCAGCCGGGTCAGCCCCTCCCTGAGCAGCACTGAATCCTCGGCGATGACCACCCGCACCCTGTCCTCCACGATCTCCGGCCCCCCACACCCCGACTCC
>JABFXD010000906.1 GCA_013361925.1 Streptomyces sp.
CACGAGCCCGTACGCCTCCAGGTCGTCCAGCAGGTCCTGCTTCACCCGGGCGAGGGCGAACACGACGCCACGGCGCGTGAGTTCGCGGCGCAGGTCGTCCACCGCGTCGAGGGCGGTGATGTCGACCTCGACGTTCGCCTCCGTGTTCAGGACGAACCACCGCACGGGATCCGTCTGTTGGTCGACGGCCAGCAGGGCGCGGCGATGGAAGTCCTGCGAGTTGGCGAAGAACAGCGGGGAGTCGTAGCGGTAGACCAGTAGCCCGGAGATGGTGCGGGCCGCGGGATAGTCGTCCACGTCGTGCATACCGGCCACCCCGGGCACCAGCCCCTCGATCGCGTCGTGCGGGCGGGCCACCCTGCTCAGCAGCTCGGCGACGGACAGGCCGACGGCGACGATCACGCCGTAGAGCAGATCGAGCGTGAGGACACCGACCAGGCAGCCGAGGGCCAGTAGGAGTTCGCGGCGCCGGAAGGAGGCGAGCCGCGCGAAGCCGGCCAGATCCATCATGCGGACCGCCGCGTACGCCACCAACGCGCCGAGCACCGCCGACGGGGTGCGGGTCAGCAGCGGACTGAGGAACAGCAGCACGGCGAGCACGGCCGCCCCCGCGACCAGGGAGTACGCGGGGCTGCGGGCCCCCGCCGAGGAGGCGAGCGCGGTACGGCTGGCGCTGCTGCTGACCGGGAAGCCCTGCAGGGATCCGGCGCCGAGGTTGATCGCACCCAGCGCCAGGAACTCCTGGTCGGCGTCCAGGCCCGGCCCGCCCTCGTCGTGCGGGTCGAAGGCACGGGCGGTGAGGATGAAGTCCGTGTAGGCGACGAGCAGGACACCCAGCGCGGGCAGCACCAGGTCCGGCAACTCGGCGAGATCGGGGGCCGCGAACGCGGGCAGGCCAGAGGGGACCTCGCCGATCACCTTGAGGCCGTGCGTGTCGTCGAGGTCGAAGACGGCCACGGCCGCCGTGCCGAGGATCACCACGAGGAGCGGGCCGGGGACCGTCGGGAGCAGCCACGCCACCGTGAACAGGAACGCGAGCGAGACGGCGGAGAAGAGCGTGGTCGCGGGGTCCAGCTCCGTCAAGTCGCCGAGGAATGACCAGAGTTGCGGGAAGAATCCCGAGCCCGACGTGTCCACCCCCGTCAGTTTGGGCAGCTGGTCCACGATCATGATCAGGGCCACGCCCGCCAGATATCCGATGAGAACCGGGCGGGACAGCAGGTCGGCGACGAAACCGAGGCGCAGGAGACGGGCCGCCAGGCACAGCAGGCCGACCGTCACGGCGAGGGTCGCGGCCAGTGTGGCGTAGCGGTCCGGGTCCGCTGCCGCCAAGGGTGCCACCACCGTCGCCGTCATCAGGGCGGTCGTCGACTCCGGGCCGACCGACAGCAGCCGCGAGGAGCCCAGTACCGCGTACAGGCCGAGCGCCGGCAGGATCGCCCACAGCCCGGCGACCGGCGGCAGCCCGGCCACGCCCGCGTAGGCCATCACCTGCGGGACCAGATACGCCGCCACGGTCACCCCGGCCAGCAGGTCGCCGCGCAGCCAGGCGCGCCGGTAACCGGACAGCGCGGTGATGCCGGGTGCGAGTCGGCGCCAGTCCGGGACGCGTCTGCCCGAGGCGTGTGACATGCGGTTCCCTTCGCCGACTGCCTACAGGATCGGCGAGCGTCCACCGGGCGGCAAAGGGGCCGCTCGGCCCCTCGGGCGCACCGCCCACGGGTGGGCCGGTCGGCCCCCGGTGGGGACCTGCGGCCCCTGCTGCTCCCACGCCACTGCGGACGACGCTGGACTCAGACACCGACAGGAGGCAGAACCATGGTGCGCACCGTTGTCGCAGGTCTCGACGGCTCCTCCGAGAGCCGGGCGGCCGCCGAATGGGCAGCCCGCGAGGCGAAGCTGCGCGGCCTGCCGTTGAAGATCGTCAATGTCTGGGAACCCGTCCCGGACCCCATGGCCCAGGCCCCGCTCCTCGGCGCGGAGACCCAGCAGCACTGGAGCGAACGCGTGCCCCGCGAGGCAGCCGAAGGGCTGCGCCTGCGGCACCCCGGTGTCGAGGTGGGCGTGGAGCAGTTGACCGGCAGCGCTTCCGAGATTCTCACCAAGTCCGCCGAGGACGCCGAAGTGCTGGTTCTCGGCTCCCGCGGACTGAGCGGTATCGGCGGATTCATGGTCGGCTCGGTCGGCCTGTCCGTCATCGCCCACGCCGAACGGCCCGTCGTCCTGGTCCGTGCCGGGGAGCAGGCCGCCGACGAACATGAGGCGGATCCGGCCGGCATCCCGTCCGCCGCCACCCCCTTCAAGCCCGTCGTCCTCGGCATCGACCCGCACGGCCCCCACGACGCCGTCATCGGCTTCGCCTTCGAGACCGCCGCCCGGCGCGGAACCGGCCTGCGGGCCGTGTACGGCTGGAATCTTCCGCCGTACTACGTCTACGGCCTGTCCGCCGACCCGTACCTGCACGACGAGATCACCCGCCAGCAGGCGGCGGCCCTGACCGAGGTGCTCAAGCCCTGGCGGCAGCGGTACCCGGACGTCGAGGTCACCGAGGCCCCTGCCTCCGGCAGCCCCGGAAACCGGCTGGTGGACGCCGCCCACGACGCCTGTCTGGTCGTCGTCGGCCGGCGGATCCGGCGCAACCCCTTCGGCACCCACATCGGGCCGGTCGCGCACGCCGTCCTGCACCACGCCGCCGCGCCCGTCGCGATCGTCGCCCACAACTGACCTGCTGGACAAAGGAGTTGACCCCATGAAGGCAGCCGTCGTACGAGCCTTCGGAGAGCCCCTGGTCATCGAGGAGCGCCCCGACCCCGTACCCGGCCCCGGCCAGGTCCGCGTCCGGGTCGAGGCCTCCGGGCTCTGCCACACCGACATCCACGCCGCGCACGGCGACTGGCCCGTCAAGCCCAGCCCCCCGTTCGTCCCCGGTCACGAGGGCGTCGGCATCGTCGAGGAACTCGGCGCCGGTGTCACCCATCTGAGCCTCGGACAGCGCGTCGCCGTGCCGTGGCTCGGCAAGGCGTGCGGACGGTGCGAGCACTGCCTGTCCGGGTGGGAGACGCTGTGCGAGCAGCAGATCAACACCGGGTACGGCTGCGACGGCGGGTACGCCGAGAAGATGCTCGCCTGGGCCGACTTCGCCCAGCCGGTGCCCGACGGGGTCAGCGCCGTCGACGCCGCCCCGCTGACCTGCGCGGGCGTGACGACGTACAAGGCGCTCAAGGTCGCACAAGTGCGACCGAGCCAGCTGGTCGCGATCTCCGGCATCGGCGGTCTCGGTCATCTCGCCGTGCAGTACGCGAAGATCGCCGGCGCCACCGTCGCCGCCGTCGATGTCACCGACGACAAGCTCGAACTCGCCGCAGAACTCGGCGCCGACCTCGTCATCGACGCGCGCAAGCAGGACGTCGCCCAGGTACTCAAGGAGCACGGCGGAGCGCACGCGGCGATCGCCCTCGCCGTCGACGAGGCCGCGTTCACGGCCGTCAACTCCGGGCTGCGGCGCGGCGGCAGGCTCGTCATGGTCGCCCTGCCCGCGCACGGCACGATCCAGGTCCCGATCTTCGACACCGTCCTGAACGGGACGAGCGTGATCGGCTCCATCGTCGGCACCCGGCAGGACCTCGCCGAGGTGTTCGAGCTGCACGCGGCCGGTCGCACCCGGGTCATCAGCGAGACCCGGCCGCTCTCATCCGTCAACGAGTCGATCGAGGACGTCCTGCGCGGCCAGGTCAAGGCCCGCATCGTCTTCGACCTCGCCACAGGGAGGTGAACATGATGGAACTGCCCGTCGTCGTCGGCGTCGACGGCTCCGAACCGAGCCTGCGCGCCGCGGACTGGGCGGCCGACGAGGCCGCGCTGCGAGGCGTGTCACTGCACGTGGTGTACGCCTGCCGCTGGGACCGCTACGAGGGCGCCGCCCTCGCCCAGGACCTCGGCCGGCCCTCTGCCGAGGTGCTGCCCCAGGACGTCGTCGCCGGTGCCGCGCGCCGCGCCCACGCCCGGCAGCCCGAGCTCAAGGTGACCACCGACGTCGCCTTCGAGGAGCCCGAGTACACCCTGGTGCACGAGAGCCGCAACGCCTCCGTGCTGGTGGTGGGGACACGTGGCCGCAGCGGGGTCGCCGAGGCGCTGCTGGGCTCCGTCAGCCTGACGGTCGCCGCTCACGCCCACTGCCCGGTGATCGTGCTGCGCGGCAACCACGACACCAAGGCCTCCCACGGGACCCGAGGCCGCGTCGTCATGGGCGTCGGCGAGGACCCCGAAGAGACGGCGGCCGTACGGCGGTTCGCCTACGAGGAGGCCCGGCGACGCGGAGTGGCCCTGGACGCCGTACGGTCCTGGCGGTGCCCCGCGCACGAGAGCACCGACCATCCGCTGCTGGCCGAGGCTCCCGCCCGTCTGCACGAGGAGAGCGCCGAGAAGGCCCTCACCGAGGCCCTGCGAGACGCCCCGCCGGACGTGGAGATACGGCCGCGCACCGTCGAGGGCCATGCCCGCCGCGTCCTGGCGGACGCCTCGCACGGCGCCGACCTGCTGGTGGTGGGGGCGAAGCGGCGCCGCGGACACCTCGGGCTGCAACTCGGCCGGGTCGCCCACGCCGTACTGCACCAGTCCACCTGCCCGGTGGCCGTCGTACCGCACCCGGCGTGAACCCGGGGCTCGCCGCGCGGTCCAGGACCTCGGTCGGTGGACCGCGCGGCGGGCCGGTGCCCCGAACGAGGGCCGACCGGCCCAGCGGGGCCGCCCGGGCGGCCCATGGGAGCGGCGCCGGTTCCGCTGGACGCTCCAAGTGTCGACCAGACCCGTGAGGAGATCCGCCATGACGGACGACGCACTCGGCAGGCCCCCGGTCCACGCCCTGCTCGCGGACGGCAGCACGGTCCGCATCCGCCCGGTGCGGCGGGACGACCACGACCGACTCCAGGGCCTGTACGAGGAGATGTCCCCGGAGAACCTGCGGCTGCGCTTCTTCGCCGCGAGCCGCCGCTCCGCGGCCATGGCCGCCGACCGCGCCTGCACTCCGGGTCACGCCGGCCACCGGGCCCTGCTCGCCGAAACCGAGGGCCGGATCATCGGGCTCGCCGAGTACGACACCGGCGGCGATGCCGACCCGCACACGGCCGAGATCTCCATCGCGGTCGCCGACGGGCTCCACCACCGTGGCGTCGGCACCCTGCTCGTCGAACATCTGGTCTCGGCCGCCCGCGCCGCGGGCATCACGACCTTCACGGCCGACGCGCTCAGCGAGAACCACGAGGTGCTGCGGCTCTTCGCCGACCTCGGACTGCGCACCGCCCGCCGCTTCGACGGCCCCGAGGTGCGCTGCGCCATCGCCCTCGACGACAGCGACAGCTACCTCAGCGCGGTCGAGGAACGAGGCCGGGCCGCCGACATCGTCAGCATGGAACCGCTGCTGCGCCCCCGCACCGTGGCCGTCGTCGGGGCCGGACGCACGCCCGGCTCGGTCGGCCGGGCCGTCCTGCACCAGCTGCACGCGGGCGGCTACACCGGTCGGCTGTTCGCCGTGAACCCGGCCGCGCACGCCATCCTCGGCGTGCCCTGCCATCCGTCGGTCACCGCCCTGCCCGGGACCCCGGACCTCGCGGTCCTCGCCGTGCCCGCCGCCGCGGTCCCCGCGACCGCGGAGGAGTGCGGCAAGGCCGGAGTGCGCGCCCTGCTCGTCGTCACCGCGGGCCTCGACGCCGACCAGGCACAGGCCCTGCTCGCCGCCTGCCGTGAGCACGGCATGCGCCTCGTCGGCCCCAACTGCCTGGGCCTGTCGAACACCGACCCCGCACTGCGCCTCGACGCCACCTTCGCCGCCGCCCCTCCGCGCCCCGGCACCGCGGGCGTCGCCGTACAGTCCGGCGGCGTCGGCATCGCCCTGCTCGACGGGATGTCCCGGCTCGGCATCGGCGTCTCCTCCTTCGTCTCCCTCGGCGACAAGTACGACGTCAGCGGCAACGACCTGCTCCAGTGGTGGGAGAGCGACGACCGCACCGATCTCGCCCTGCTGCACCTGGAGTCCTTCGGCAGCCCCCGCGCCTTCTCCCGCACCGCCCGCCGTGTCACCCGCCGGATGCCGGTGCTCACGGTCGACGCGGGACGCACCGAGGCGGGACGCCGGGCCGCCGCCTCGCACACCGCTGCCGCCGCCACCCGCACCATGACGCGCGGCGCCCTGTTCACCCAGGCCGGCATCACCGCCACCCGCTCCGTCGGCGAACTCCTGGAAGCAGCCGCCCTGTTGCACGCCCAGCCGCTGCCCGCCGGACCCCGCGTCCTGATCGTCACCAACGCGGGCGGCGCGGGCGTCCTCGCGGCCGACGCCTGCGCCGAGGCCGGGCTGACCCTGCCCACGCCCGCCCCCGAACTCATCGACGACCTGCTCGCCGTACTCCCGGACGGCGCCGCCGTCGGCAACCCCGTCGACGCCACCGCCGCCGTTTCGGAGGGGCAGCTCAGGGACTGTGTGGACCGGATCATGCGGTACGGCGGCATCGACGCCGTCCTCGTGGCCCTGGTCCCCACGGCGGTCGCCGCGGCGACCGGCGACGACCTCGTCCGGGCTCTTACCGGCGCCCCCGGACCGAGGACGAAGCCGGTCGCCGCGGTCCGGCTGGAACAGGCCCTGCCCGTCGAGCTGCTGCCCACCGCTCAGGGCGGCGGCAGTGTTCCGTCGTACGCCGAACCCCAGGCGGCGGCACGGGCGTTGGCCCACGCCGCCCACCGTGCAGCCTGGCTCGCCCGGCCCGCGGGGACGGTCCCCGAGCTCAAGGGCGTGGAGACGGAACGCGCTCACGCCGTTGTCGCGGCATACCTCGAAGCCCACCCCGACGGCGGCTGGCTCGATCCCCGCGGCTGCGCCGAACTCCTCGACTGCTACGGCATCGCCCAACTGCCCTGGGCATGGGCCGACACCGAGGACGGTGCCGTGCTCGCCGCTCAGCGCCTGCGCGGCGCCGACGGCCGGGTCGTCATGAAGGGCCACTGGCCGGGCCTGCTGCACAAGAGTGCCCAGCACGCGGTCCATCTCGATCTGCGCGGCGACTCCCAGGTGCGAGCCGCCTACCGAGACCTGGAGACCCGGTTCGCCGGGCTGCTGACCGGAGTCGTCGTGCAGCCCCTCGCCGACCGCGGCATCGAGCTGTTCGCGGGGGTCGTGCAGGATCAGGTGTTCGGACCGCTCGTCCTGTTCGGCCTCGGCGGCACCGCGACCGAGATCCTCGCCGACCACGCCGCCCGCCTCGCTCCGCTCACCGACCACGACGTCCACGACCTGATCACGGCGCCGCGCTGCGCCCCGCTCCTCTTCGGTGCCGGCGGCGACGGGCCCGTCGACCTCGGCGGCCTCGAACAACTGCTACTTCGGCTGTCTCGCATGGCGAGCGACCTGCCGCAGCTCGCCGCGGCCGACTTCAACCCCGTTCTCGCGACACCGGGCGGAGCCACCGTGCTCGATGCGCGCGTACGCCTGCTGCCCCGCAGGCCCCAGGACCCGTATCTGCGCCGTCTCCGCTGAGGAGGGACAACCATGAAGCACAACAAGGTCGGCTCCGTCATGACCACGGACGTCGTCCGCGCCCGGTACGGCACACCCTTCAAGGAAGTGGCCCGGCTGCTGGGCGAACACCGCATCAGCGGACTGCCGGTGGTCGACGACGACGAGAAGGTCGTCGGTGTCCTGTCCGAGACCGATCTCATGGTCCGCCAGGCCGGCACTCCCGACCCCTACGAGCCGAAGAAGCGCTCCCGGTTCGCCGGGCTCACCCGGCGAGGCCGCGCCCGTGCGGTGAAGGCAAGGGCCCGTACGGCAGGCCAGTTGATGACCGCCCCGCCCGTCACCGTCTTCGCCGACGACACCATCGTCGAGGCTGCCCGCACCATGGCCGGGCACCACATCGAACGGCTGCCCGTCCTCGACGAGGAACAGCGTCTGGTCGGCATCGTCACCCGCCGCGACCTGCTCCAGGTCTTCCTGCGCCCCGACGCCGCGATCCGCGCCGAGGTCATCGACGAGGTACTGGTCCGCACCCTGTGGCTGCCGCCGCGCGGCGTCGAGGTGTCCGTGACGGAGGGCGTCGTCACGCTCTCCGGACACATGGAACGCAAGAGCGAGACGGAGATCGCCGTCTCGATGACCCGCCAGATCGACGGGGTGGTCGACGTCGTCAGCAAGCTCACCCACCGCCTGGACGACTCGCACGTGGAACCCGCCGAGCAGGCCCTGCACGGTGTCGCCGACGACTGGCTGCGCAAGCTCTGAACCGGAGAGGAGGCGGACCGTCATGTCGGACGGCGTACTGGTCGCCTACGGGACGACGAACGGATCCACCGCACAGATCGCCGAGACCGTCGCCGAGGTCCTGAACAAGGCCGGTCTCCATGCCTGGGCGCGGCCCGCCCCATCCGTCGCGAGCGTCGCGGAGTACGACGCCGTGGTGGTCGGGGGAGGCCTGTACGCGGGGCGCTGGCACCGGCACGCGCGCCACTTCGTGCGCCGCCATCGCCGCGCCCTCGCCGAGAAGCCGCTGTGGCTGTTCAGCAGCGGACCGCTGGACGCCTCGGCCGGGGAGAAGGACATTCCCCCGGTGCCCGGCGTACGGCGTGCCATGACCCGGCTCGACGCCCGCGGCCATGTCACCTTCGGCGGCTGTCTGCTGGAAGGTGCCAGGGGCCGCTTCGCCCAGATGATCGTCCGCAACGGAAAGGGCGGCGACTTCCGTGACTTCGCCCTCATCGAGGAGTGGGCCCAGGGCATCGCCGACGAGCTGAGGACGGAGGCGGCGGGGAGCTGAACCCGCGGCGGAGTGCCGACCGACCGAGGAATGGCCGTCCGGCCCCGGAGGCGGTGCCGGACGACCCAACCGGCCGGGCCCGTACGACACTTGGGGCACCCCGACGGACGGAGTCGGCTGGAAATGTCGTAGGAGGCTGCCATGAGTGCCGAGAGGACGACCATGTCCAGGCCGTACTGACTGCGCCGCACGCTGGTCCTCGCCACGGCCGTCTTGCTGGTGTCGTCCCTGGCCGGCGGATGTGGACAGGGCGACGGCAGCGGCGCGGGCACGTCCGCCGGCGCCGACCAGGCCGGGGCGCCGAACGGCCCTTCGACACCGTCCACGCCGTCGATGCCGACGCCTCCCGGGCAGGCCCACCGCCAGGTCCGCACCTCGGTGTGCCTCCTGCACGGCGAACAGGTCTCGCCCGCACCGCGCACGGTGACCGCGCCGATGACCGCATCGATGACCGCGGCCGGGGCGCTGCGGGCCCTGCCGGCCGGGCCCAGCCGGTACGAATGCGACCATGGCCGCAGCACGGCGATTCCCTCGGGAACGACGCTGCGTTCCGGCGCCGACCGGGGTGTAGCCGTACTGGCACACCTGCGGCGGGCCGACCCCGCAGCGCGTCACGGCCGGATCTCCCCTACTGGGGCTGCTTGTCCCGGGGCAGGGGCCGGACGGCCCCTGCCCGGTACGGGTGGGTCGGCGCGAGGGTGGAGGTGGGAGATCGAACCCTTGCACGCCCTGGGAGCCTGTCATGCACGACCCAGTCACACGGGAATGCCATGTGGCGTCGGTCGAACCACGGCGAGAGATGCCCATCCGCGCCG
>JABFXD010000987.1 GCA_013361925.1 Streptomyces sp.
TCACCGACGAACAAGGGACGACCCCGTGAGCCCCCGTGTGCCGCTTGCCGACGAACAAGGGACGACCCCGTGAGCCCCCGTGTGCCGTTTGCCGACGAACAGAGGACGACCCCGTGACCATCCGCGTCCTGCTCGCCGACGACCAGGCACTCCTGCGGGGCACCTTCCGGCTGCTGATCGACTCCTGCGCGGACATGGAGGTGGTCGGCGAGGCCGCCGACGGCAAGGAGGCGCTGGAGCTCGCCCGGACGCACCGCCCCGACGTGGTCCTCATGGACATCCGCATGCCCGGCACGGACGGCCTCGCCGCCACCGCCGCCCTCTGCGAGGACCCCGACCTGGCCGGCACCCGTGTCCTCGTCCTGACCATGTTCGAGACCGAGGAGTACGTCGCCCGCGCCCTGCGCGTCGGTGCCAGTGGCTTCCTCGGCAAGTACGTCACCACCGACGCCCTGCTCGCCGGCATCCGTACCGTCGCCTCCGGCGAGGCCCTGCTCTCACCCGGCGCCACCCGGGCCCTCATCACCCGCTTCCTGAGCGCACCGGCCCCCGGCAACTTCCTGGCGCCGCCCGAACGCCTGGCCGACCTGACCCCGCGGGAGCGGGAGGTCACCGTGCTGGCCGCCGAGGGTCGTTCCAACGAGCAGATCGCGGACCACCTCGTCCTCAGCGTGCTGACCGTGCGTACCCACGTCCAGCGCGCCATGACGAAGCTCGGCGCCCGCGACCGCGCCCAACTGGTCGTCATCGCCTATCAGACCGGGCTCGTACGGCCCACGCCGGGACCACGCTGACGCGGACCGCCCGCTCGACTCGGAGGAGGGGGATGGCATGCTGGCCGTATGGGTGATCACGCGCGGCACGACTCCGTACGGCACAGCTACGACACCGTGGCCGAGGAGTACACGACCCGGCTGCACGCCGAGCTCGAAGGCAAGCCCCTCGACCGGGCGTTGCTCACGGCGCTCCTCGAACAGACCGAACCGGGGGCGCCGGTGGGCGACTTGGGCTGCGGGCCCGGGCATGTGGCGGCCTGGCTGGCGGAGAAGGGTGCGCGGACGGTCGGCGTCGACCTGTCGGAGGGGATGGTCGAGGCGGGGCGCAGCCGGTTCCCGCAGGTGGAGTTCCGGCAGGGCGACCTGCTGGAACTGCCCGCCGAGGACGCCGAGTTCGGCTCCCTGGTCGCGCTCTACACCGTCATCCATCTCGAACCGGCCGAACTGCCGCGCGCCTTTGAGGAGATGGCGCGGGTGCTGCGCCCCGGGGGCCCGCTCCTTCTCTCCTTCCACATCGGCGAGGAGGTCCGGCACCTGGACGAGTGGTGGGGCCACTCCGTGGACGTCGACTTCCGCTTCCTCGACCCCGCCCATGTCGCGGGCCTGCTCGAAGCGGCGGGCCTCACGGTCGAGATGAAGCTGGAGCGCACGCACTACGCCCACGAGGCGGAGACCCGCCGCGCCTACGTGCTGGCCCGCCGCTCCTGACAGGTCACGACCGGCTGGTAGAACCCCGTCGCCTCCGGCGCGTGCCACAGGACGTCGGCGAAGCCGGCCTCCGCGAGCAGCCGCGTGAGCACAGGCCGCGTCAGCGCCCAGTAGGTGGTGGTACGCCGCCGGACCGTCCAGCCCTCGCCCGCGGGGATCATCTGGAAGTGCTCCAGGTCGTAGCGCTCGCCGTCCTCGTGCCAGTGCCACAGCTGGAAGGTGATCACTCGGCCGTCCGGCGTCTGCCTGACCTGGGGCGGTGTGGAGGTGGGCCGGGTGCGGCGGAGCTCGTCGTAGTCCCGGAGGGTGAGCACCAGCAGCCCGCCGTCCCGCAGCACGCGCCGGATCTCGCCCAGCGCCGCCGAGACGTCCTGCGCTGAGAGCAGATGCGGCAGCGCGTTGTCGGCGCAGACGACGACGTCGAAGAGGGAGGCCCCGAAGGGCAGCCGGCGCATGTCCGCGGCGGCCGTCGGGAGCCGGACGCCCCGTGCGGCCGCCTCGGCCGTGGCGCGCGCGGCGGCGCGGGGGCTCAGGTCGCTGCCGACGACGTCGTACCCGGCCCCGGCCAGCCCGATCGCCTGGGTGCCGATGCCGCAGGAGCAGTCCAGGACGCGATGCGGCCCCGCGCCGAGGCGCCGCTGGACCAGGGTGTCCAGGACGGCGGCCTGCCGGGCCGTGCTCGCCTCCCAGTCCGCGAACATCAGGTGGTAGTCGGCGGCCAGGTCGTCGTAGAAGTCCCGGGTCGAGGACATGCGC
>JABFXD010000506.1 GCA_013361925.1 Streptomyces sp.
CCCCGATGTCCGCCGCCACCCGGCACTCGCCCGGCGTACTCACGGACGACGAGCTGACCTCCCTGGACGCCCACTGGCGCGCCGCGAACTACCTCGCCGTCGGCCAGATCTACCTCATGGCCAACCCCCTGCTGACCGAGCCGCTGCGCCCCGAGCACGTCAAGCCGCGGCTGCTCGGCCACTGGGGCACCTCGCCCGGTCTGAACCTCGTCCACACCCACCTCAACCGGGTGATCAAGGCCCGCGACCTGGACGCCCTGTGCGTGTGGGGACCCGGCCACGGCGGCCCCGCGGTGCTCGCCAACTCCTGGCTGGAGGGCTCGTACAGCGAGACCTACCCCGACATCACCCGGGACGGGCCGGGCATGGCCCGGCTGTTCAAGCAGTTCTCCTTCCCCGGCGGCGTCCCCAGCCACGTCGCCCCCGAGACCCCCGGCTCCATCCACGAGGGCGGCGAACTCGGCTACTCCCTCGCGCACGCCTACGGCGCCGCCCTCGACAACCCCGGCCTGCTGGTCGCCTGTGTCATCGGCGACGGCGAGGCCGAGACCGGCCCGCTGGCCGCGTCCTGGCACTCGAACAAGTTCCTCGACCCCGTCCACGACGGCGCCGTCCTGCCCATCCTCCACCTCAACGGCTACAAGATCGCCAACCCGACCGTCCTCGCCCGCATCCCCGAGGCCGAACTCGACGCCCTGCTCAGGGGATACGGCCACGAACCGCTCCACGTCACCGGCGACGACCCGGCCACCGTCCACCGCGCCATGGCCGAGGCCCTGGACACCGCGCTCGACCGCATCGCCGCCCTCCAGCACGCCGCCCGCGAGCAGGGTGCCGCCGAACGCCCTCGCTGGCCGATGATCGTGCTGCGCACACCGAAGGGCTGGACCGGCCCCGCCGAGGTCGACGGCCTCCCCGTGGCCGACACCTGGCGCTCCCACCAGGTCCCCCTGTCCGCCGTACGCGACAACCCGGACCACCTGCGGCAGTTGGAGGCATGGCTGCGCTCCTACCGGCCCGAGGAACTCTTCGACGAACAGGGCCGCCCGCGCCCCCACCTCCTGACCCA
This sequence comes from Streptomyces sp., assembly GCA_013361925.1. Classification (GTDB taxonomy): domain Bacteria; phylum Actinomycetota; class Actinomycetes; order Streptomycetales; family Streptomycetaceae; genus Streptomyces. Next base: position 1,070 of record JABFXD010000506.1, read on the forward strand.
TGTCCCGCAGGGGCCGCACCGCCTCGGCGCCACCCCGCACGCCAACGGAGGCCTGCTCCTGCGGTCGTTGCCCCTGCCGCCCCTGGAACGGTTCGCCGTCCCCGTCGACAAACCCGGCGCCACCCTCCACGAACCCACCCGTGTCCTGGGCGAGTTGCTCGAACACGTCATGCAAGCCACCGCCGACCGCCGCGACTTCCGCCTCGTCGGCCCCGACGAGACCGCCTCCAACCGTCTCCAGGCCGTCTACTCGGCCAGCGGCAAGGCATGGCAGGCCGACACCTACGAGGTCGACGAACACCTCGACCGGCACGGCCGGGTGATGGAGATCCTCTCCGAACACACCTGCCAGGGCTGGCTGGAGGGCTACCTCCTCACCGGCCGCCACGGACTCTTCTCCTGCTACGAGGCCTTCGTCCACATCGTCGACTCGATGGTCAACCAGCACATCAAATGGCTGCGGGTCACCCGCCGGCTGCCCTGGCGAGCCCCCATCGCCTCCCTCAACTACCTGCTCACCTCGCACGTCTGGCGCCAGGACCACAACGGCTTCTCCCACCAGGACCCCGGCTTCGTCGACCACATCCTCAACAAGAGCCCGGAAGCGGTGCGGGTCTACCTCCCGCCGGACGCCAACACCCTGCTCTCCGTCGCCGACCACGTGCTGCGCAGCCGCGACTACGTCAACGTCGTCGTCGCCGGCAAACAGCCCTGCTACGACTGGCTCTCCATGGACGAGGCCCGCATCCACTGCGCCCGCGGCCTCGGCGTCTGGGACTGGGCGGGCACCGAGGACGGCAGCCGTGAACCCGACGTGGTGCTGGCCTGCGCGGGCGACGTCCCCACCCAGGAGACGCTGGCCGCGGCCCAGTTGCTCCGCCGCCACCTGCCCGACCTCGCCGTCCGCGTGGTGAACGTGGTCGACATCGCCCGACTGATGCCGAGCGACGAACACCCGCACGGAATGAGCGACTTCGAGTACGACGGGCTCTTCGCCCCCGGCAAACCGGTGATCTTCGCCTACCACGGCTACCCCTGGCTGATCCACCGCCTCGCCTACCGCCGCACCGGCCACCCCCATCTGCACGTGCGCGGCTACAAGGAGATCGGCACCACGACCACCCCCTTCGACATGGTCGTCCGCAACGACCTCGACCGCTACCGCCTCGTCATGGACGTCATCGACCGCGTCCCCGGCCTCGCCGTCCGCGCCACCGCCGTACGCCAGGAGATGGCGGACACCCGGCTGCGCCACCACGAATGGATCCGCGAGCACGGCACCGACCTGCCGGAGGTGGCGGACTGGACCTGGGACGGCTGATCCATGGGTCCGTAAAGGGGTCGTCCGCCGTGGAACCCTGTGTGACACTCCACCGATGACCTCCGAAACGATCACCGCGGACGCCGCGGGCACCTGGAAACTCGGCGACCTGTCCGTCAACCGCCTCGGCCTCGGCGCGATGCGGCTGACGGGCAGCGCCGCCTTCCACCACGGGACACCGAGCGACCGGCGCCAGGCGATCGCCGTGCTGCACCGGGCGATCGAGCTCGGCGTCAACCACATCGACACCGCGGCCTTCTACTTCTCCGCCCTGCGCTCCGCCAACGAACTGATCAACACCGCGCTGGCGCCGTACGCCGACGATCTCGTCATCGCCACCAAGGTCGGCCCCTTCCGCGACTGGACGGGGGAGTGGGGCACCTCCGCCCGCCCCGAGGACCTGCGCGGCCATGTCGAGGAGAACCTGCGCCAGTTGGGCCGCGACCACCTCGACGTCGTCTACCTGCGCCGCATGCGCCAGGACTCCATCGCCGACCACTTCGGCGCCCTCGCCGAACTGTGCGAGGCGGGCCTGATCCGCCATCTGGGCATCTCCGGCGTAGAACCCCGCCACCTCACCGAGGCGCAGGCCATCGCCCCCGTGGTCAGCGTGCAGAACCGCTACGCCCTGGACCGCCCCGACGAACTGCTGCGCATCTGCGGTGAACAGGGCATCGCCTACGTCCCGTTCTACGCGGTGGCCGGTGACGCGGGCGAACACGGCGCCACAGAGGACCACGACACCGAAGTGCTCGCCATCGCACGGGCGCACGGTGCGAGCCCCGCCCAGATCCGTATCGCCTGGACCCTGCACCAGGGCCCGCACCTGCTCGCCATCCCCGGCACCGGCAACCCCGACCACCTGGCCGAGAACGTGGCGGCGGGCGCGATCCGGCTGACCGACGACGAGCTGGCCCGCCTCGACGCCTTGCACACACAGGCAGGTTGATCAGCCCCGCAGCCGGCGCCTCACACGACCCACACCCCGTCCCGCATCAGAAACCGGCCCCGCATCTCGTGCACACCGTTGCGCGCCTGCACCGTGCGCGGACGTACCCGGAACCAGACGTACGGCAGGCTGTCCGCCCGTGGATCCCAGCCGGTCTTCGCGCGGAACGCCTCCGCCGCGGCCGACGGCACCGTGTCCGCCGTGTACCTCTCCGCGTCGCCGTCGAGCAGCACGACGTCCTGCGTGTCCCCGAGCGCCAGCCGGGCCCGTCCGGCGTCCGACAGATTGCGGCCGGTCGGTGTCTTCAGGCGCGTCGCCAGCCAGACGGCCTCGCCGTCCCACAGGAACCAGAGAGGGACCAGACAAGGAAGCCCGTCGGTGTCCGCCGTCGCCACCCAGACGTCCATCTCCTGATCAAGCCGGGCGAGAAGCTCGCGCTTGCGCTGTCCGGGTTCGCGGGGCTGCTTGCTGATCTCCATCACCGGGACGCTAATCGCGCCCAGCCTCCCCTGCATCGGACCGTGGTCCTAGGGCTGTGGCCCCAGCCGCGCCCCCGGCCGTGGAAGGCGACTGGCGTCCGGCGAGTTTTACGTATAACCTCTCCGGCTAATCCCACGCCCCGAAAGGCCCCGATGAGACGCATCGCCCTGGTCACCCTCGTCGTCGACGACTACGACGAGGCGATCCGCTTCTACACCGAGGCCCTCGGCTTCCGGCTCGTCGAGGACGAGGCGCGTGCCGGCGGCGCCCGCTGGGTCGTCGTGGAGCCCGGCACGGAGGGAAGCGGCACCGGCCTGCTCCTCGCCCGCGCCAAGGACGACGCCCAGCGCGGCCGGGTCGGCGACCAGACCGGCGGGCGCGTCGGGTTCTTCCTGCACACCGACGACTTCGCCCGCGACCACGCCCGGATGGTGGCCGCCGGTGTGACCTTCCTGGAGGAGCCGCGCCACGAGGCGTACGGCTCGGTCGCCGTCTTCCAGGACCTGTACGGCAACCGCTGGGACCTGCTCCAGCCCGCCGACTGACCCCCCTTCGCCCCGCCGTTCCGCCCCAGCTCCCCAGAAAGACCTCGCCATGACCGCTACGCGCGTAGACCTCGATGCGATCCGCCGCCTCCCCAAGGCCGTCCTGCACGACCACCTCGACGGCGGCCTGCGCCCCGCCACCGTGGTGGAGCTGGCCGCCGAGGTCGGACACACCCTGCCCACCACCGACCCGGACGAGCTCGCCGCCTGGTACTACGACGCCGCGAACTCCGGTGACCTGGTCCGCTACATCGCCACCTTCGAGCACACCCTCGCCGTGATGCAGACCCGCGAGGGCCTGCTGCGCACCGCCGAGGAGTACGTGCTCGACCTCGCCGCCGACGGCGTGGTCTACGGCGAGGTGCGCTACGCCCCCGAGCTGAACACGCGGGGCGGGCTCGCGATGAGCGAGGTCGTCGAGACCGTCCAGGAGGGTCTCGCCGCCGGTATGGCCAAGGCGGCCGCGGCCGGCACGCCCGTCCGCGTGGGCACGCTGCTGTGCGGCATGCGGATGTTCGACCGGGTCGCCGAGGCGGCCGACCTCGCCGTCGCCTTCCGCGACGCGGGCGTCGTCGGCTTCGACATCGCCGGCGCCGAGGACGGCTTCCCGCCCGCCGACCACCTCGCCGCCTTCGAGCACCTGCGCCGCGAGAGCGTGCCGTTCACCATCCACGCCGGCGAGGCCCACGGCCTGCCCAGCATCCACCAGGCCCTCCAGGTCTGCGGCGCCCAGCGCATCGGCCACGGCGTCCGCCTCACCGAGGACATCGTGGACGGCAAGCTCGGCCGCCTCGCGGGCTGGGTGCGTGACCGCCGGATCGCCCTGGAGATGTGCCCCACCTCCAACCTCCAGACCGGCGCCGCCACCTCGATCGCCGAGCACCCGATCACGGCCCTGAAGGACCTGGGCTTCCGCGTCACGCTCAACACCGACAACCGTCTGGTGTCGGGCACGACCATGACCCGTGAGATGTCGCTGCTGGTCGAGGAGGCGGGCTGGACCGTCGAGGACCTGCGCACGGTCACGGTGAACGCCGTCAAGAGCGCGTTCATCCCGTTCGACGAGCGCAAGGCCCTCATCGAGGACGTCGTCCTGCCGGGCTACGCGGTCTGAAGCAGTCCGCGGAGGTAGGCGGCCTGTCCGACGTGCTGGAGATCGTCGGACAGGACGCTGACCAGCCGTACGCCGAGGGTGACCGGCGGATCCCAGTTGTCGTCCACGACCCGTTCCAGGTCCGCCGCGGTCACCCCGCGCAGGGCCTCGAGGCTCTGGGCGTGGACGGCGTCGTAGTACCCGGTCAGCAGCTCGGCGGAGTCGACCCGCACCTTCGCGACCTGCGCGGGGGTGTGCCCGTATCCGTGGTCGCGGGGCGGCAGGTCGAGGCCGAAGCGCTTCTCCCAGTCCTGGGTCAGCCACACCTGGTCGAGCCCGAAGGCGTCGGCCAGGTGGTCGTCCTGGACGCGGGTGAGATGCCAGACCAGCCAGGTGACGGAGTTGGCGTCGGGGGCGGGGCGGTGGTTGAGCTCGTCGGGGGTCAGGCCCTCGACGGCGGCATGGACCTCTTCCTGGATGCGGCTGAAACCGTCGATGAGGATGTCCTTTGCATGCATGCCCTCCACCATCGCATCCGAAGGGCTCACGCGTCCGGGATCCAGCTGCCGTGGAAGCCGAGCGGCACCCGTCCCGGCAGCTGGATCCGGGCGACCGGCTCGCCGGTGAAGTCCTGCGCGGCGAGGATCACCAGGTCCGACGCCCCGCGGTCGGGATCGTGGACGTACGCGATCGTGTACCCGTCGTCCTCGGCCCTGGCGTGCTCGCGCGGCACGAACACGGCCTCGCTCGCCGCCGCCCCGCGCGGCAGCCGGTGCACCTCGGTCGTGCCGCGCAGCAGGTCCTGCTTGATGAGCGCGTTGCCGAACGCCTCGTCGGGCGGGTTGCCGTCGAGCGTCAGATACGCCCGCGCCATCTCGGCGGACGCGGCCGTGTAGCCGTAGCGGTGCCGGCGGGAGACGAGGGCCTCGTTCACGCGCGGGAACTCCTGCGGGCGGTCGTCGAGGGTCCGGGTCCTGACCTGCCCGTGGCGCAGGTCGATCGTCCAGCGGTCGAGCCGGGGCGTGCTCGCCCCGTAGGGGCCGCCCGAGCCCTTGCCCGCGACGAAGAAGGGCGCGTCGAAGTTCGTCATGTCGACGACGATGTTCCCGCCCTCCTCGTAGGCGTTGAGGGTGTGCGAGTAGTAGACCGGGTCGACCTCGAACCAGCGCACGGCACCGCCCTTGCGCGGCAGCACGCCGACCCGCGCCGGGTGCCGGTCGTTCCAGACGTACGGGACGATGTCGCCGCGCTCGGCGCCCGCCGGGTCGAAGGTGACCGGCATGTCGAGGATGACCACGTGGTGCTCGGTGAGGGCGAAGTCGTGGATCATCGGCGCGTCCGCGACCGGGATCCTGGTGGTGCGTGAGACCCGCCCCGTCGGGTCCACGACCAGGTGCCGTACGTGGTCCCAGGTCGGGTAGTAGGCGATGGCGTGCAGTTCACCGGCGTGGACGTCGAACTTGGTGTGCGCGGTGAGCGGACCCTTCAGGGTGCCCCGGAAGTCGTACGTCCCGACGGTGTTGAGCTCGTCGTCGAGTTCGTACGGCAGCGGGCCGCTCTCCTGGAGCGTGAGGATCCGCCCCCGGTACGGGATCACATGGGTGTTGCACGGGAAGTCGTCCGGCGGCACCGGACGGGGGTAGGGCTCGCCGAGCTTCTTGGCCACCTGGGAGGAGCGCACCCAGCGGTTGCGGTACCACTCGGCGCGGCCGTCGCGCAGCCGGACGCCGTGGACCATGCCGTCGCCGAGCATCCAGTGGTGGGCGCGCGGGTCCTCCAGGCCCAGGACGTTGGGGCCGTTGCGCAGATAGCGTCCGTTGAGTTCGCGCGGGATCCGCCCGGTCACCGGCAGGTCGAAGGCCGTCAGTTCCTCCGTGACGGGCTCGAACGCGCCCTCCAGGAAGGGGAAGTGGCGTGCCGTGGGCGCCTGGGGAGCGGCGACCGCCGCCCCCGTTCCCGTGCCGACCAGTCCGCCGGCCGCCGCGAGCGCCGCCGCGCCGCGCAGCACGTTCCGTCGTGTGGGGTCCGTCATCTCCGTACTCCTGACCGCAGTTGTCGTCTGGGGACGCTCATGAGTCTGCGGTGGGAGACGGGCCCGGTCAGGAGGGGTGAGCCCCGTCCTGGGGTGTACCTACGCCCCCTGTTTCCAGCAGCGCCATCAGGGCCCGCGCCGCCGGGCTGGTGGCCTGCTCCGGCGGCAGCAGCGCGACCGTCTCGTACACGATCTCCCCGGTGCCCTTCACCGGCAGCGCGGTGAGGGACGGGCGCTTGTGCCGGAAGTGGCGCGGTACGACGGCCACGCCGAGGTTCTCGTCCACCAGGTCCAGGAGGCTGTGCACGTCGTTCACCTCCAGCGCCACCGCCCGCCGTACGCCCGCCGCGGCGAACGCCGCGTCGGTGGTGCGGCGCGGGCCCCAGTCCGGGTGGAAGTCGACGAAGACCTCACCGCCGAGATCCTCCGGGGTCACGGCGGCACCGGCGCGCGCCAGCCGGTGGTCCGGATGGCACAGGACGGTCATCGGCTCACCGGCCAGCGGTACGACCCGCAGCTGGTCGGTGTCCTCCTGGGCCGTCCGCACCGCGAAGGCCAGGTCGAGGCGTCCGGCGGCGACCTCCTCGGCGAGCGCGCCCGAGCCGGCCTGCCGCAGACAGATCTCCACGTCGGGGTGCTGTCGGCGGAACGCGGCGAGCAGCCCCGCCACATGCACCCCGGCGATGCACTGCTCGGACCCGAGCGCGAGCATCCCGCGCAGGACGCCCTGGACCGCGGCGACCGCCTCGTGGGCCGCCCGCACCTGCGCCAGGATCCGCTCCGCCTCGCCCAGCAGCGCCCGCCCGGCGGGGGTGAGTGTCACCCGCCGGGTCGTGCGCACGAACAGCGGGGTCTGCAGCTCCCGCTCCAGTGCCCGGATCGAGGCGGACAGCCCCGACTGGGAGACCAGCAGCCGTTCGGCGGCCCGGGTGAAGTGCTGATCCTCGGCGACCGCGACGAAGTGCTGGAGATGGCGGAGTTCCATGACGTGGAAGCCTACTCAGAAACGCGTCCGCTGAATTCCATCGGATTCTTCTGTTGGACCAATGCGCCCAGGTCACGAAAGAGTGGATACCGGCTCTCGGTCATCTGCTCAGAGCCCCTCGGGAAACCGTGCCAACCCCTCTGGAGTCGCGTTGTACACCGCACACCCCGACCGCTACTCGGACATGCCCTACCGGCGCACCGGACGCAGCGGTCTGAAGCTTCCCGCGATCTCGCTCGGCCTGTGGCACAACTTCGGCCCCGCGGACCGCACCGTCGAGACCCAGCGCGCGATCCTGCGCCGCGCCTTCGACCTCGGCGTCACCCACTTCGACCTCGCCAACAACTACGGCCCGCCGCCCGGCGCCGCCGAGTCCGCGTTCGGCGAGGCCCTGAAGTCCGACCTCGCCGCCTACCGCGACGAGCTGATCATCTCCACCAAGGCCGGTTATCTGATGTGGCCCGGCCCGTACGGCGAGTGGGGCTCCCGCAAGTACCTGCTGTCGTCGCTGGACCAGAGCCTGACGCGGATGGGCCTGGACTACGTCGACGTCTTCTACTCGCACCGCCCCGACCCGGAGACTCCGCTGGAGGAGACGATGGGCGCCCTGCACTCCGCCGTGCAGCAGGGCAAGGCGCTCTACGTCGGCATCTCCAACTACTCCGCCGAGCAGACCCGCGAGGCCGCCCGCATCCTGGGCGAGCTGGGCACCCCGCTCCTCATCCACCAGCCGCGCTACTCGATGCTCGACCGGCGCCCCGAGGACGAGGGCCTGCTGGACGCCCTGGACGAGCTCCAGGTCGGCTCCATCGTCTTCTCCCCGCTGGAGCAGGGCGTGCTCACCGGCCGTTACCTCGACGGCATCCCGGAGGACTCGCGGGCCGCGAGCGACAGCCCGTTCCTGAACTCCGACGCCCTCACCGAGGACCTGGTCGCCCAGCTGCGCGAGCTGAACGACATCGCCAAGTCCCGCGGCCAGACCCTGGCCCAGCTGGCGCTGGCCTGGGTCCTGCGCGGCGGCCGGGTCACCTCCGCCCTCGTCGGCGCGAGCAGCCCGCAGCAGATCGAGGACAGCGTCGGCACGATCCGCAACCTCGACTTCGACGCCGAGGA
>JABFXD010000251.1 GCA_013361925.1 Streptomyces sp.
TACGACCTCAGGAGTGACCATGACCGACCCCGGCTCCTCCATCGGCATCATCGCCACCGGCTCCTACCTCCCCGCCGCCGTCGCCCACAACGACGAGGTCGGCGCGGCGGCCGGTGTGACCGCCGAGTGGATCGAACGCAAGACCGGCATACGACGACGACACCGCGCCGCCCCGCACGAGGCCACGTCGGACCTCGCGGCGCAGGCGGCCCAACGGGCCCTGTTCCAGGCGGGCCTGGCCCCGGACCAGATCGCGTACGTCGTCGTCGCCACCTCCACCCCGGACCACCCCCAGCCCGCCACCGCCGCCATCGTCACCGACCTCATCGGGGCGCGCCGGGCCGCCGCGTTCGACGTCAACTCGGTGTGCAGCGGCTTCATGTTCGCGTTGACGGCGGCGGACCGCATGCTGCGCGCCGAGCCGGGAACCGCGTCGGGGCAGGGGCCGTACGCCCTGGTCATCGGCGCGGACATCTACTCGCGCATCCTGGATCCGGCCGACCGCAAGACGGCCATCCTGTTCGGCGACGGCGCGGGGGCCGTCGTCCTCGGACCCGTACCGGCCGCGACCGGAGGCATCACCACCAGTCTGACGACCCGTGGCGACCAGCACCGGCTGATCAGCGTGCCGGCGGGCGGCAGCAGGCGGCCGGCGTCGGAGCAGACGGTGGCGGAGGGCGCGCACTGGTTCACGATGGACGGGCGCGGGGTGCGCGGTTTCGTGCACGACAACCTGCCGGGTGCGATCCATGAGTTGCTGGCCAAGGCGGCCGTACCCGCCCGCTCCGTACGGCACTTCGTCCCGCACCAGGCCAACGGCGTGATGCTGGCGGAGGTGTGGCCCGCGCTCGGCCTGGACACCGCCCGGATGCACCTCGCGCTCGCCCACCACGGCAACACCGGCGCCGCGTCCGTCCCGATCACCCTGGACGTGGCCCACCGCCGCGGCCTGTTCACCGAGGGCGACCTGACGGTCCTGTCGGCCTTCGGGGGCGGTATGTCGGTCGGCTCGGCCCTGTTCCGCTGGGCCCCGACGGCCCACGCCCGCCCGGCGAGGGAGCGGACGGAGACGCGGGTGCCGCTGGGCGAGCCGGTGCTGGCGGGGGCGAGGTAGCGGACGGACAGCCGAGCGAGCCATCAGCACCACGACGGAGAAACCCCACGCGTGCGCAGATCACCAACAGCCTTCAGGAGAACCCATGATCACCATGCCGACCACGACCCCCCATCGCTCCCTGCACGTCCTGGCCAACGGCACCCTGGCCTCGGTCCAGCACGGCGGCACCTGGTACCTGCTGAACACCGGGCCCGAGGCGAAGCGCCCCGTCCTCCACCTGGCGGGCGACGCCGACGACGCGGAGCTGGAGCCGCACATCTGCCGGAGCATCGACTGAAGCGGCGGATGCGAGACGGGGAGGGGCGGAGGCCACCACGGCCTCCGCCCCTCCTCCGTCCGTGCGCGCGCTCAGCCCAGCGGCAGCGCGCACTCCCCGGTGCAGCCCTCGGACTGCTCGTCGCGGCCCATGGACCAGCAGGCGAGCGCACACCCGGAGACGGCGACCGCGGCCCGGTCCGCACGCCGGGCGAGATATCCGCGTACGACGGGGTCGTCGCCGACGCCACGGGGGTGGCCGACGCAGTCGAGGAGGGGGAAGTCGGAGGGATGGTCGCCGTACGCGAAGCAGTCGCGCGGGTTGACGCCCGGGTGCTCGGCGAGCAGCCGCAGGGCCGCCGCCCGCTTGCCCTCGCCGATCACGGGCTCGGGCAGCTCGCCGGTGTAGCGGCCGTCGCGCACGACGGGCGAGGAGCACAGGACGTGCCGGGCGCCGACGTACGCGGCGACCGGGTCGAGGCAGGGCGCGAAGGAGCCGGAGACGAGCACGATGTCGGCGCCGGCCGCGCGGTGCCGGGCCAGTTCGGCGACGGTGGAGGCGATGAAGAAGCCGGGTGCGGAAGCGGCGAGGGAGAACCACTCCCTCCCCAGGACGGCCATCTCCTCGGCGCTCTCCCCGGCGTAGGAGCGGTAGTAGGCCCGGTTGACGTCCTCGCGGGGCACCCCGGCGGCGGACCGCCCCTTGAGGTCGGCCTCGACGAGCCGGTACCGCAGCTCGCCCTCCTCCCCGAACCTCCGCACCAGCTGGAAGCGCAGGAACTCGAACATGCTCTTGCAGTCGATGAGCGTCTCGTCGACGTCACAGAAGACGAGGTAGGCCGGCCGGTACGCCGTGTCGACCCG
>JABFXD010000282.1 GCA_013361925.1 Streptomyces sp.
GATCAGAGCGGCCATCAGCGGGTCGACCGTGCTGTCCCAGACGTACTCCGGATCGGTGCCCGCGCCGGCGCCGGCCACCGAGTCCGACGCGGGCCAGGCCCATGCCTTGGTGCCGCCCACCGTCCCCATGAGGCCGAGCGCCGCCCCGAGCGTCAGAGCCCTGCGTCTGCTGAGATTCTCCATTGACATACCCGCTTCCCTGAAAGACTGACTGGCGACCTACTGCTTTCTCCCAAGCGATTTGAGCCACGAACGCGTTTTCACACTCAAGTGAGAGATGTGATTCTCCGTTAACATAGCGGCGCGGCGCCGCTGCGGCAATGGTGGTCACCGGAGACCCCGCCGGCCCCCTGGCAGGCGGTGCGGGATGTACGCCCGCGGAGCGTCACAGATCGTGGGCGACGGGGTGCAGCGGTTCGTACAGCGGAAGTTCGGCGCCGCTGGGGAGCCGGATCGCCGTCAGCCGGCCCCAGCGCTGTTCGCTCACCTGGCGGGTGACCTCGACACCCTTGGCGCGGAACTCGTCGAGCTGAGAATCGAGGTCGTCGCACATCAGATAGAACTCGTGCCGGGGCGCGCCATCGGCGGGGTGTACGGCGACTTCGGCCGGAGGCAGCTTGAAGATGAGCCACCCGCCGCCCGCGTCGACGCCGGGAAATCCGAGGACGTCACGGATGAAAGCGCGGTCCTGCTCGGCGTCCTGGCTGTAGACGATGACATGCGCACCGTTGATCATGGCCTGCTCCTGTCCATGGACGTGCTGGGGTGGTGTCCCGGCATCGTGGCACGCAAGATCCACAAGCTCCTCGCTCACCCGCCGGGCCGGATCCGCGCAATCTGCCAGGCACCAACCTGCGGGCGGTCAGTCACGGCACTCGGTCACAGGTCCGGCAAGAGGAGCCAGACTTCGGAGAAGGCAAGGCCGTGCTGGTGGGTCACCGCCCCGCACGGGCAGCCCAGCGTGATCAGGCGCCAGTCGCACGTCACCGTCCACGGGCCGGCCTTGCCCCCGCATGCCGGGCAGCCGATGGTCTCGGCTGCCCACACCCCGAAAGCGGGTCTACCGTAGCGACGGAAGCGGCCCGCGTACTGGATCTGCCAGGGCTCGACCGGGGGAGTGAGCGGGACGATCCCAGGTGGGCTCGCCGAGGCCAGCACGGCGAACAGTGCGATCAGATCGGGAAGCAGGGCCTCGCCCGCCTCTGTCGGTGGCACGGCTGGGTCGTCCGCCGTGCCCACCGGGGTTCCGTATCTCGGGGCCGCCGCCGCGGGCGGTGGGTTCGGGGTGGTGTGCCAAGGCAGGAAGGCGCGGGCGACGGCGGCCAGGAGGGCGGCTGCGGGCGGGTTGACTGCGCCTGCGTCGAGGTGGTGGAGGGTGGTTCGCAGGATGCGTTGGAGGCGCCGGTCGCGGTCCGTGGCCAGCGTCCGTGTGGTCACGGACCGCCGGGTCGGGAGCGGGGCTGTGAGGCGGGCCAGGACGCGCGCTGCTGCTTCGGAGTCCGCCGCGGCAGGGCGCCACTCCCCGGCGGCCAGGAGCTGCCGCGCCCGCCTGGCCTCCCGGGTCAGGGCGCGCGTCTGCAACGGCCGCGGGTCGGAGGCTGTCCCGTCAGCCTGGTGCCCGCTCGTCATGGCCCCCTCCCCCCTTCCTTCCTTCCTTCGTTCGTGGCTCGCTGCGCCGTGTCCCCGCCCTCTGCCAGGGTTGTCGGGCATCCCATCTCACCGTGACGCCGAGGCAGAGCGGGCCCGCCCCGGTCGGCTACTCAGGCCGAGTTGAGTAGGTGCGCCGATGTCCGGCGGTTCCTCTCCCGGCGAGTATCTGTGCTGCGGCGCAAGGCAGTTGCGCCGGTTGGACCCAGTGCTGATGACTCTTATGGAGAATCCCATGTCCCGTCGTATCGCTCTGTCCGTGGCCGCAGGTGTCGTCGTCCTCGGTGGTGCCGGCGCCGGTGCGTTCGCTCTCGCCTACGCCGGGGAGCAGCCCCCGGCCCTGGCCGACAGCACCGCCCGTTACACCGCTCCCGACGGCGGCCGGGACGGCTCGCTCGCCTTCGCCACCGAGGTCACCGCGTCGTCCGGCACCAAGAGCGTGAAGGTGCTGGCCTGGCCGGAGAAGTCGTCCCTGGGCGAGAAGGGGCTGACCGAGAAGGACATGGCCGCCGCGGAGCCGGCCGTCTGCGCTCCTGCCGGGGGAGACACCGTGCGCTGCACCTACACCGTCACGGTCACCGCCGCCGACGCCGCGTCGTCCCCACGCGGCGCCTGGCAGATCGCCGTCCTGGCCACGGCCAAGGACGGCACCACCACCTTGGACACCACCGCGGGCGACTTCACCGTGCGCTAGACGAACAACCGCGCGCACACCCAGTCCTCGGTCCCGAGGACGATGTCCCCACCCACACAAGGAACCAGCCATGTCCCCACTCGCCCCAGCGCCCGCCCAGGAGCAGCCGCCCACCGGCCGGCCCGGGCCCGGTACCGCTCCCGGCCGACGTCGGCTGCCGGCCGTGCTGGCCGTCTTCGTGACCGTCGCACTCGCGGTCTCGGCCTGGCATCCGAAGGACTTCACCACCTGGGTCCTGGAGACGGTGTGGGTGATCGTGGGCCTGCCGCTGCTGATCGTGCTGCGCAAGCGGTTCCCGCTCAGCAACCTGCTGTACTGCCTGCTCGCCGTGCATGCCCTCGTCCTGATGACGGGCGGTCACTACACCTACGCGGAGGTGCCCGCGGGGGAGTGGGTACGCGACTGGTTCGACCTGTCGCGCAACCCCTACGACCGCCTCGGTCACCTCGTCCAGGGCTTCGTCCCGGCGATCCTGGTCCGTGAACTGCTCGTCCGCACCTCACCCCTGCGCGGCAGCCGCTGGCTCGCCCCGCTCACGGTCTGCGCCTGCCTTGCCTTCAGCGCGGTCTTCGAGATGCTGGAATGGCTCTCCGCCGTCATCGGCAAGGACGCCGCGGACGCGTTCCTGGGCACCCAGGGCGACGTATGGGACACCCAGTGGGACATGTTCTGCTGCCTCATCGGCGCCACCGTCTCGCTGCTGCTCCTCTCCCGTCTCCACGACCGTTTCCTGGCTCGCCTCATTCCGGCTACGGCCGCAACCGCGTCCGGTCGGTGACCCGTGCGGAGAACGCCCCGACCGGGCAGCTCCGGGCGCGTGTTGGCCGTTGGCCCGGGGCGCGCGTTCTCACGACGACGGGGTGAAGAGGGACCGCAGGGTTCGGGTGGCTGTTTCGCGCAGCCAGGTGTGTGCGGGGTCGTTGTCGTATCGCTGGTGCCACAGCAGGCACAGGGGTACGTCGGGGAGGTCGAGCGGCAGAGCCAGGGTGGTCAGCCCGAGTTGGTCGCGGGTGGAGCGGGTGGCCGCGTCGGGGAGGGTGACGACCAGGTCGGTGTCGCGGGCGAGTTGCAGCGCGGTGCCTGTGGTGGGCGCGGAGGCGATGACGTGTCGCTGGTGGCCGAGCGCGGCCAGGGTGTCGTCGATCCGGTCGTGGAGGCTGCCGCGCCGGGAGACGGTGAGGTGAGCCGCTGCCGCGTACCGCGCGACGGTCAGGGGCTGTTCGGTGAGTGGGTGACCGGCGCGGACGGCGAGGACGAGCCGGTCGTGGCCGATGAGACGGTGGCGGATGTCGGGCTGGGACGGTGGGCCGGCGCTGGAGGCGAGGTCGACTTCGCCGCGGCGTAGTTCGGGGGTGTCGTTGCCGGGCTCGCCGGTCAGGCGCAGCTGCACTCCGGGGGCCTCGCGGTGCACGGCGGCGACCAGGGCGGTCCCGCAGGCGGTGGTGAGGGCGTCGTGCCAGCGGACGGTGAACACCCGCTCCAGTGCGGTCAGATCCAGGTCCGTCTGAGGGGACAGCAGCCGGTGGGCCTGTTGCACTAGGGCGTGGACCTCGGTGCGCATGGCCAGGGCGCGCGTGGTGGGTGTCATGTGTCGTCCGGTGCGGACCAGGATCTGGTCGCCGGTGGCCTTGCGGATGCGGCCCAGGGAGCGGCTCATGGCGGGTGCCGTGACATGGAGGCGGGCCGCGGCACCGGCCACGCTGCCTTCTTCCAGCAGGGCGTCCAGGGCGGTGAGCAGATTCAGATCCAGTTGCATGGCGGTAACTGTACGAGTGACAACCATGCACTTGTTGGTAATCGGCATGGGTTCTAGCGTGGGAGGTGCGGGGCAGGCCGAGCGCCCAAGTCGCCCCGCTTCCAGTGCGATTCAAGGAGCCCGCCATGAGCACAGCCATGCCTTTCGACCTCACCGCCACCCTGCTGTCCGAGGTGACCGGCGCCGTGCAGGCCGCCGCGGCCACACTGCAGGAGCGCTACACCACCGAGGCCCGGGGCGTCAGCCTGAGTGAGATCGTCCAGGAGATCCACGCGAATGACGCCGCGGTCCTCGCCGTGCTGCGCGAGCCGCTGCTGCGGGCGAGGCCCGGGTCGCGGTGGGCGGAGGACGAGCTGGCCGGCGGAGCGCTCCCGCCCGGCGAGTGGTGGGTCGTCGACCCGGCCGAGGGCAACATCAACCACGTCCACGGCATGTCCGACTGGGCGGTCACCGCCACCCTGGTGCGCGACAACCAGCCGGTCCTGACGGTCGTCCACCTCCCGCTGACCGGTGACACCTACACCGCCACCGCCGGTGGCGGCGCCCACCTCAACGGCCGTCCTCTGACCGTGTCGGCCAAGGACGACCTGGGCGCCGCGCTGATCGGCACCGGCCAGGCCCGCCCGGGCGAGAGCACCGACACCTTCCGCCGGATCGGCGCCTCGGTCACCGCCATGCTCACCGCCGGTCTCGTCGTCCGCGTCTCCGTCCCGGCCACCCTGCAGCTCATCCACGTGGCCGCCGGACGCATGGACGCCTTCTGGCAGTTCTCCGACGTCCGCTCCGGCCTCGTCGCCGGAGCCCTGCTCGTCAGCGAGGCCGGGGGCACCGTCACCGACCTGGAGGGCAAGCCCTGGAACGCGGGAAGCCACGACTTCCTGGCAGCCGCCCCCGGCATCCACACCGCGGCGCTCGACGTCCTGTCCGAGATCTGACCGGACCGCACCCGCCCGAACTCCCCAGTCCGCAAGGAGCAACACCACCATGACCCACATCGGCATCCTCGGCGCCGGCCGTGTCGGCGCCAACCTCGCCCAGGCCCTGTCCGCGGCGGGGCATCACCTCACCCTCGGCCACCGCACACAGAGCGACGCGACGGCCGGTCAGACCGACCAATCCCGCATCCGCCACGCGGATCACCGCACCGCCGCCGGCACCGCGGACATCGTGATCAACGCGACTCCCGGCGACAGTTCACTGGAGCGGCTGTCGGCGCTACGGGACGAACTCGCGGGCAAGATCCTCATCGACGTCAGCAACGCCACGCAGGACGACGCCGACGGCCTGCCCGGCGCATTGCGCTACCCCGGTGGCAGCCTCGCCGAACAGCTCCAGGCCGCCCTGCCCGACACCCATGTCGTCAAGACCCTCAACACCATGCTGTTCACGGTCATGACCGCCCCGGGGGCCCTCAACACCCCTCCCACCGCCTATCTCTCCGGCGACGACGAAGCGGCGAAAAGGACCGTCACCGGCCTCTTGGGCGAACTGGGCTGGCGGCCCGAATGGATCGAGGACCTCGGCGACATCACCACGGCCCGCGCCACCGAAGCGATGATCCTCGTCGTCCCCCACATCCTGCGCCGCAACGGTCTGACCCCCTTCGCCGTCTCCCTGGCCCGCTGACCGCGCCGGCGGCCGCGGTCCCGCACCATCGCCGCGGGCCGGGCGGGGGCGCTGAGCCAGATGCCCGGGTGAGCCCTTGACCGTCGCCTCCCGGTGCTGATTCGATCACTCGTATGGGCCTGCGAGTTGACCTCACGCGACGTCTCCACGTCGATCTCGTGCGTGTCGCCGGCGCCTGTTGTCGCCCGGCCTGACCGACCGCCCTTCTTCCGCTCCCGTTGGGATCGATGTCTTTCCGGCCGTCCGGTTCGCCGCTCACTGCGTGATCGCCCTCTTCTCCTTACTTCTCATCGCCGGGAGTTGTCATGTCCGTGCTTGTATCTGTGCCCGTGCCCGTTTCCGTGGCTGCGCCCCCGTCGCGGCGGCTCCGTCGTCGACGTACCCGACTGGCCCTCGCCGTCATGGCCGCCGTCTCACTCACCGCGACCGCAGTCGGGACCGCCCCTCCCGCCGGCGCCGCCACCGCGGAGTTTCTTCCGGCGCCGCCGCACAACCCGTACGCCGGACCGGACGGCACCGCGACGATGCACGGCGACACCGGATCCTCGGACCTGACCCCGCTGGCCGGTCCGGGCGCGGGCACCCTCACGGCGCGGCGCACCGCACTGGCGTCGGCTTGCCCGACCCTCCTCATCGGGTCGGACGGCTACCCGGTGGTGCTGTGCACACCGATCTTCGGCCAGGTCCCGACCGTGCACCTCCTCGACCCGAAGAGCGGCGCGTCCCTGGCCGAACTGGAGCTGACCAAGGGCTCGTTGCTCGGCGGCGTGTACGCCTACATCGACCAGTCGGACCGTCTCACCGTCATTGACGGCAGCCGGTCCCTGCTGAGAGTGGGCCATCACCGCACCGCGGCGGGCGGCTGGGAACTGAGCGTCGACCAGAGCCTGTCCCTGGCTTCCGCGATCGCCGAGGACGACGCCGTCACCGGCCTCGCGCCGGACTGGCAGGGGCGGGTCTGGTTCGCCACCGGCGGTGGCACGGTGGGCACCGCGGACGACCGCACCGGCACCGTGCGGACGCTGTCACTGCCGGACGGGGAGCGTGTCTCCAACAGCATCTCCACCGCTCCCGCCGGAACGGCGGTCACCTCGACACACGCCACCTACCTGCTGACCGCGGGTCCGGACGGCACCCCGCTGATCAGTTGGCGCCGCGCCTACGACCGCGGACAGGCGCGCAAGCCCGGGCAGTTGAGCTGGGGCAGCGGCTCCACTCCCACCTTCTTCGGGCCAGGGAACGGTACCGAGTACGTGACCATCGTCGACAACGCCGACACCACGGTCGGTCTCCAGGTGTACGAGACCGCCACCGGCGCGACGGTCTGCTCGGTGCCGGTCCTGCTGGCGGGAGGACCCGGCAGCGAGAACTCACCGATCGGCGCGGGCCGCAGTGTCTTCGTGGCCGCCACCTACGGCTATCCCTACCCGGCCGTGCCGGCCGACGCGGGTACGGCCGTGCCCGCGTCCGCCGCCTTCGAGGGCGGTCTGAGCCGGGTCGATGTACGCCCGGACGGATCGGGCTGCGACCTGGTGTGGGACAACGAACTGCGGTCGGCGGCGGTGCCCCGGCTCTCGACCGCCGACGGCAAGCTGCGCACGGTCCTGCGCGACC
The DNA here is from genome assembly GCA_013361925.1 of Streptomyces sp. GTDB lineage: Bacteria > Actinomycetota > Actinomycetes > Streptomycetales > Streptomycetaceae > Streptomyces. The sequence goes on from JABFXD010000282.1 coordinate 7,338, forward strand.
CGGTCATCCCCGGCACCAGCACCACGAGCCTGCTCGACCCGTATGTGTACGCCGAGATCGATCCGGCCACGGGCAGGGTGACCCGGTCGAAGCAGGTGGGCATCGGATCGCTCTACGACAGTCTGCAGATGGCGGGGACCATCGGACCCGACGGAACCTACTACCAGGGCACGGTGACCGGCGTGGTCCGTGTGACAGCGGGCTGATCAGGGAGCGGGCGGCACGTAGGTGCCGGGGCCCGGCGAGCACCGGGCCCCGGCAGGCCGGAGAGGCGGGTCAGGCGGCGGGGACGTCGTCCTGGAACGTGGTGCCCGCGCTGCGGTACGCCGCCACCTTGGAGGCGACCTGCGCCGGTGTGAGGACCTGGTCCTTGACGTGCAGTACGTAGTCGACCTGTTCGTCGTACGCCCGTGGGGTGCTGCTGGTCAGCCCGCCGAAGTCGATCAGCCACTGGTTGAAGTTGATGGACATGGGCCGTTCCGGCAGGTACGCGGCGTCGTGTGTCCCGAAGAGCTGCCCGTCGACGTAGTACTTGATGCTGCTGTTGTCGATGGTCAGCACCAGGTCGTGCCAGCCGGTGTAACTCTGGCGGCTCTCGCTGTGCTGGTTGACCGCCACCCAGGGGTCGGCCTGGTAGGTCTCCCAGGACGTGGTGTAGAGGATGTCGGACGGCTCGCCCCAGCCGCCGTTGGGCAGATACTCGAAGTCGTACTCGGCGTAGTCGTCCGCCAGGGGTGCCTTGAGGTCGTTGATGGTGAAGAAGGTCTGGACGAGGTGATCGCCGTCCGGCCCGGACTTGGGCACGTCGCTGAACCTGACGCGGGCCGCGTAGGTGCCGTTCTTGAACTTCGTCGCCTTGGTGAGGATCTCGGTCTGCTCGGTGCTCGCTCCGGTGCCGGCGGTCGAGGTCTCCAGGTTCATGACGGAGTTGCCGCCGGTGGTGGCGAAGGTGACGTTCTCGGGGGCCCAGGTCGCGCCGGAGACGCCGGGGCCACCGGAGTTGGAGCGTACGCTCCAGCCGTTCGCCGAGATCCTCGGGTCGGTGTGGCTGGTGTAGTTGAAGTCGTCGAACAGGGTGGCGCCGCCGGTCGGCGGGTCGGTGGGCGGGTCGGTGGGCGGATTCGTCGGGTCGTTGCCCGCGGGGGCCTGGCCCCACAGGGTGGTGCCGGCGAGCTGGGCCGTGACCTTGGACCAGTTGGCGTACGACGTCTGGGAGGCGCCGAAGGAGTAGTCGTCGCTCTGGTTCAGCGGTGCCCAGGTCGACTGGTAGAAGCGCAGTTGCATGTCGCCGGTGTCGGCGCCGGGCGCGAGGGAGCCGGCCCCGGAGGTGAAGCCGATCTCCAGGTAACGGTCCGCCGTTGGGGTGGGGTTGGCGAGCGTGCCGAAGGTGCCGGTGACGTTGGCGCAGCCCTTGACGGCCCAGGAACAGGCGAAGCGGTAGGTCGCGTTCGCCGAGTCGGCCTTGAAGTAGTAGCGGATCTTGACGTTTTGCAGGGCGATGCCGCTGGTGCCGGTGTTCGTCACCTTGAACCAGGGTTCCGCCTGATCGGCGCTGGCTCCGGAGGCGCTGGTCCGGTACTGGACACTCAGTCCGTCGGTCGCCGCGTTCGCGGTGGCGGGGAGTGCGGTGAGCGCGGCGGCGCCCATGCCGACGGCGAGCGCGGCGGCCGTTGTGGCGCGCAACCGGTTCGTTCTGGATCTCATCGTGGTTCCCTCCAGAAAGGTGGGGGTGATTCCCGGAATGGGATGCCGGAGCCGGCGGAGCTGCTGACCAACTGACCAGTGAAGGCGACTGGTCAGCTTGCCAGTTGAGGTGAGGACGAAGGTGGCATAGACCAATTGGGACGTCAACCCCCGCTGCAGACGCGGACTTTGGCGTACCGGCGGCGAATATGTCGACGGTCTCTGGTGGTCTGCGGCTACACTCCGCTCGTCAAGGAGCGGCAACCATCGGTTGGCCACTGGTCAGGCGGTCAACCGGGCAGCTGAGGACTCAGCGCGAGGGGGAACGCATGAAGGCCGACGCGCCCGGCGCGGTGCTCAAGCGCGAGCGGGTCCGTGACTTTCTCCTCGACCTGGTGGAGTCCCGCCGCCCCGGAGACGCCATCCCCTCCGAGCGCGCCCTGTGCACTCAGCTGGGGGTGTCCCGCCCGACCCTGCGCGCGGCGGCGGACGAACTCGTCGCGGCGGGCCTGCTGGTACGCGAACACGGGCGGGGCATG
>JABFXD010000155.1 GCA_013361925.1 Streptomyces sp.
AGCTGGGCGTTGGCCTGCACCTTGGTGATGTCCACGAAGTCGGCGGCCGTCGGGCCGTTACCGCCCTGGCCGTTCTGCTGCTGGCCGTTGCCGCCCTGCTGCTGGCCGCCCTGCTGCTGGCCACCGTTCTGCTGCTGCCCGCCCTGCTGCTGGCCGCCGTTCTGCTGTTGGCCGCCGTTCTGCTGCTGACCGCCCTGACCGGCGTTGGTCGCCGGCTGCTGGGCCGGGACCCCGGTGCACGCGGCGAGCTGCGCCAGGTTCGAGGCCTGTCCGCCGGCCCGCTGGATGTTGATCCGGATGCGGTCCAGAGCGGCGGACCGCTTGTCCTTCAGCGGGCCGAGGATCGCGTTCTGCACGAACCCGGAGTCGCCCGCCTGCGCCTGGCGCGTGGACGCGAGCCGGGCGTAGGCCTCGGTGATCTGCTTGTCGAGGTTCGCCAGCTCCGTACTCACGCCGTTCCGGGCGCCGTTCGGGACGTTCGTCAGCTTCTGGCCGACGTCCGGGCACTGGATCGTGGCGATCTGCGCTGCGGCGGCCTTCGTCTGGTTCTGTCCCGAGTTCGACTCATGAGCCGATGCGTAGAAGTTCGCCCAGACAAGCCCGCCCCCACCGAGCGCTAGGGCAGCCGAAGCGGCTATGGCCTTGTTGGCCAGCGGCGTACGGCGTTTGCGATTGTTGCGTCCCATGGAACTCCTCTGACTTCCTTGCGGGGCTATCGAGGCGCCCGACAGGAGTGAAGCGGCGCAGTTCCATACGGGCGTGGTCCCACGGGTGTTCACCCGTCTCTCATAAAAATCAGAGGATTACTCGGAAGTTCCGCCCCAACAACCTCTTGAGCAGCGGAAGTTACGGAGAATCAGCGGCCGCTCACCGGCCCTGGTCCAGATAGGCGAGGACCGCCAGAACGCGACGATTGTCGTCGTCCGACACCTCCAGGTCCAGTTTGGTGAAGATGTTGGAGGTGTGCTTGGCAATGGCCCGTTCTGTGACGACGAGCTGTCCCGCGATCGCCGCGTTGGACCGCCCCTGCGCCATCAGGTCCAGCACCTCCAGCTCCCGCGGGGTCAGCCGCCCCAGCGGCTGGTCGGCGGCCGCCCGCCGGGTCAGCAGCTGCTGGATCACCTGCGGGTCCATGGCCGTACCGCCCGCCGCCACCCGGTGCACGGCGTCCACGAACTGCGCCGCGTCGAACACCCGGTCCTTCAGCAGATAGCCGACCCCGCCCGTACCGTCGGCGAGCAGTTCGCGCGCGTACAGCTGCTCCACGTGCTGCGAGAGCACCAGCACGGGCAGCCCGGGTCTCGCCCGCCGGGCCGCCAGCGCGCACTGGAGCCCCTCGTCGGTGTGCGTGGGCGGCAGCCGGACGTCGACCACGGCGACGTCCGGCTCCAGCTCGGCCAGCGCACGGGTGAGCTCGGGGCCGGACTCGACGGCCGCGGCGATCTCGAAGTCATGGGCTTCCAGCAGCCGGACCAGCCCGTCCCGCAGGAGGAACAGGTCTTCGGCTAGGACAACACGCAAGGGATCTCCATGGTGACCATGGTGGGACCGCCCGCGGGACTGCTGACGGCCAGGACGCCGTCGAATGTACCGAGCCGCCGCTCGACCCCGGCCAGTCCCGAGCCCGCCCCGATCACCGCACCGCCCTTGCCGTCGTCGGTGACGCTGATCCGCAGCGTGCCCTCCTTGTGGTGCAGGTCGATCCAGAGCCGCTCGGCGTCCGCGTGCTTCACGGCGTTGGTGAGCACCTCGCTCACCGCGAAGTACGCCGCCGACTCCACCGGCGCGTCCGCCCGCCCGGGCAGCTCCACCGTCACCTCGGCGGGCAGCGGCAGCCGCAGCGCCAACGCCCTTACGGCGTCGCCCAGTCCGCGCTCGGCGAGCACCGGCGGATGGATGCCGCGCACCAGGTCCCGCAGCTCGGCGAGGGCGTCCACGGAGGACTTGCGGGCCTGCGCGAGCAACTCCTTCGCCTTCCCCGGGTCCTTGTCGAGGAGCAGCTCGATGGTGCCGAGGTCCATGCCCATCGCGACCAGCCGGGCCTGTGCCCCGTCGTGCAGGTCCCGCTCGATGCGCCGCAGTTCGGCGGCGGAGGTGTCGACGGCGTCCTGCCGGGTCTCGGTCAGCACCCGGACCCGCTCGGCGAGTTCGGCCTGGCTGGGGGAGAGGAGGGCGCCGGTGAGCCGGAAGTGGGCGCGCAGCACGGGCACGGGGAGCCGCCGGAACAGCAGCAGGAGGACGAGCGCGAGCGCACCGGCACCGAACGCGGAGGCCTGCCCGGTGACCGGCACGAAGGCGTACCAGTACCCGTCCGGGAAGACCCGCCACAGCCCGGCCGCCAGCGCCAGCCCCTCCACCGGGTACAGCACCAGCACGGCCGGCAGCAGCGCGGTGAGGAACCCCGCCGTCATGTCGACCGGCAGCCACCTGAGGTCCCGCCAGGTCGCCGGGTCGCCCAGCATGCCGAAGGTGCGCCCCCAGGGGTTGGCGTCGGCGGGGAGCGGCCGGTACGCCGCCGGGATCCGCACCCCGGCCCACTCGGCGCCGAGCACCCGCCGCCAGTCGGCGAACGCCCGGACCCCGGTCAGCACCCACGGCGTGGTGACGATCCCGACGCCGATCGGGATGAGCGCGATCGACACCAGCGACAGCACGAGGCACAGCACCGCCCCCGGCAGCGCCACGAGCGCGAGCCCGAACCCCCGCACCGCCGCCAGACCCGAGGTCCGCGCCCAGGTACGCCCACTGCTGCTCTGTGTCTCGATGCTCATGGCAGCAGTCTGTCCCGAGGGCCTCGACCGGGTCACGGGGCCTGACCACCCGCGCAGGGGGTGGTGCCAGGTACACCCCCCGCCGGCCTGTCATGGGCGTGGGTGGTTGCAACGCCCCAAGGGACGCGGGGAACTGCGCGAACGACCACGACGGCCCGCCCCGCGAACTCGCCTCGCGGAACGGGCCTGTGCCGTCAGCGGACGGGCCGGTGGGACGTCAACGCCCCGTCGGCGGAGCGTACTTGTAGCCCACCCGGCGGATGGTCTGGATCGCCTGCCGGTGCTGGGTGCCCAGCTTGCGGCGCAGGCGGGCGATGTGGACGTCGACGGTGCGGCCGTCGCCCACGTGGCCGTAGCCCCACACGGTGGTGACCAGCTGGTCGCGGGTGTGCACCCGGTGCGGGTTGGCGACCAGGTGGGCGAGGAGCTCGAACTCCAGGTAGGTGAGGTCGAGTTCGACGCCGTTCACCTCGGCGGTGCGCTGCACCGTGTCGATGCGGACGAGCGGGTCGTCGCCGCTCCCGGCACCGGCCGGGCCGGACTCGGCGGGCAGCAGGGGCGGCTGCTGGTCGGCCGGGACCAGCACCAGGTAGCCGATCATCGGCGGCTGGCCCGGCAGCGTCGGCAGCGCGTGCTGCGGGGCGGGCAGCCAGGTGGCGCCCGGCGGCAGGAAGTCCGCCACGTCCAGCACGTCGTCGGGGCCGACGGCCCTCAGGCGGTGCCGGGGGCCGTGCTCGGCCGGGGCAGGGGCCAGGGGAGCGGGGGACAGAGAACGAGTGGTCGCCATGAGGGTCAGCTCTTTCGCGCGAGAAGGTCGTCCCGGGGACGGGTCGTCCGGAGACGTGGATCGACTGCGCGCTGGCCGAAGGCCGGACGGGGTGTGTCGGCTTTAGAGGGCCCGCGCGTTCATCGCGCGGCAACACACCCGGTCGAAGTCGTGGTGCTGACGGGAAGGCCAGAACGGCTCGAGGTCATGGCGACCTGTCGCGGTGGGGTTCTGGAAGCTGGCCATGCCCACATTGAAGCAGACACAAGCCCGCAACAGGACCCTCCTCTCACTGCTTGGACGCTTCCTTGACGGGAAACTGACGTTGCGTACGTCACCCCACCAGGCGTTTGCGCCAGTTCAGGGGCGTGATGGCGATCGCGGTGTCCGGATTGCCGTCCCACTGCGTGGACAGCCCGGCGGCGTCGAGCGCCGCGACGACCTCCTGTCCCACGGCGGCCTTGCCCTGCGGGGTGTTGTCGAAGTCGCCGTAGTAGACGGACAGTCCATGGCCCTCGGCGGCGCTGCGGGTGCACTGGTAGTGGAAGAAGACGAAGCCCCGCGCGCCTCCCTCACGGTCCTCCATCTCGGCGCCGATCTCGCCCATTCCGCAGTTGCGGCAGCAGGTGAAGTTCTCGCGGGCCACGATGCCGGCCCGCTCCAGCGCCGCGAACGCCCGCTCCAGCCGGTCCGGGTCGGTCGGTTCCGTCCAGGACTCCTGCTCCTCGACGCGCGCCAGCCACAGCCGTTCCACGATCGGCCGGGCCTGCGCTGCGGACAGCCGGTCCTCCAGCAGACAGGCGGTCTCGCGGATGATCTCCTCGATGCCGAGGTAGCCGTCGGCGAGCATCACGCGCACCTGCCCCTCGGCCTCGGCGGCGACCTCAGGGTCCGGCGCGGGCACCTCCTGGGGCGCTCCGAGTTCGTCGCGCTGCCAGACGATCCCCGTGTCCCAGCCGTCCTCCTGGCGGGCCCAGCGCGCCATCACGTCCGCGACCAGGTCCGGGTCCGTCACCTCGGTGACCCACATGTACGGGACGGGGCCGGTGCGGTGCTGGAACTCGTAGACCCCACCCGGCTCGTGGGCGACCTGGATGAAGACCGCCGGCCGGTCCGGTATCCGCTGCACGATGAGGAAGTGGTCGCCGGCGCCCCCGATCCGGTGCACCAACTCCCGCAGCCGCGGCGCCGGGATCCGGGTGTGCGTCTGCCGGTTCTCCGTCTCGACCTTGATGGCGAGCGGGCCCTTGTCGATCTCCATGTCCCCACCATGGCAGACCGCACTGACAACGCGCCGAGGGGCGCCCACCGCAGTCGGTGGGCGCCCCTCGGGAAGTTACGAGCGTGCTGCTCAGACCTGGCCGGCCTTCTCCAGCGCGGAGCAGCAGGTGTCGACGATCAGCCGCGTCACGACGTACGGGTCGACGTTGGCGTTGGGACGGCGGTCCTCGATGTAGCCCTTGCCGTCCTTCTCGACCTGCCACGGGATACGGACCGAGGCGCCGCGGTTGGAGACACCGTAGGAGTACTCGTTCCACGGGGCGGTCTCGTGCAGACCGGTCAGACGGTCGTCGATGCCGGCGCCGTAGTTCTTGACGTGGTCGAGCGGCTTGGAGCCCTCACCGAGCGACTCGCACGCGGTGATGATCGCGTCGTAGCCCTCGCGCATCGCCTTGGTGGAGAAGTTGGTGTGCGCGCCGGCGCCGTTCCAGTCACCCTTGACCGGCTTGGGGTCCAGGGTGGCGGAGATGCCGAAGTCCTCGGCGGTGCGGTAGAGCAGCCAGCGGGCCACCCACATGTGGTCCGAGACCTCGAGCGGGGAGACCGGGCCGACCTGGAACTCCCACTGGCCGGGCATGACCTCGGCGTTGATGCCGGAGATCGCCAGACCCGCCTTCAGGCAGTTGTCCAGGTGGGCCTCGACGACGTCACGGCCGAAGATCTCGTCGGCGCCGACACCGCAGTAGTAGCCGCCCTGGGGGGCCGGGAAGCCGCCCTTGGGGAAGCCGAGCGGGTAGCCGTCCTTGAAGAAGGTGTACTCCTGCTCGATGCCGAAGATCGGCTCCTGCGCGCCGAACTTCTCCTCGACCTCGGCCAGCGCGGCGCGGGTGTTGGAGGAGTGGGGCGTGAAGTCGATGTTCAGGACCTCACACAGGACCAGGATGTCGTCGCCGCCGCGGATCGGGTCCGGGCAGGTGAAGACCGGCTTGAGCACACGGTCCGAGGAGTGCCCCTCGGCCTGGTTGGTGGAGGACCCGTCGAAGCCCCAGATCGGCAGCTCGGCACCCTTGGCGTCGTCCGCCAGGATCTTCGTCTTGGAACGGAGCTTGGCCGTCGGCTCGGTGCCGTCGATCCAGATGTACTCAGCCTTGAAGGTCACGGGCCACATCCTTCGGGGGTGGGTCTCTAGGCGCACTTGCGGGTGCTGCGGGGTGCTGCGGCGCTGCGGCACTGAAACGCCGCGCTTGATGTGCGCGAGCCTGTCAACAGGCGATTTCCCGGTCATTGCTCGAATGTGAACCCCGTGTTACCTGGTGGTTCTGTGGCGCGTCTCACGCTGTGAGGGCGGGCGGCGCGGGGGGAGCGGCACGCGGAGCCGACCGACGGGCCGGCGCGACGGCTCGTATGCGATGGGGTTGGCGGTTCAGTCCCGCTCGGCCGCCGCGTCCCGCACCCCGGTGAGGAACCCCAGGATCGCGGCCGTCTCGCGCTCGTCGTACGCCCGCAGCAGCCCCATGGTCCGGTCGATCAGCGGCCCGAAGAAGGCCCGCCCGAGCTCGACGGCCTCCTCGCTCACCTCGATCACGACCTGGCGCCGGTCCCGTTCCCCGCGCACCCGCCGAACATGCCCGGCCCGCTCCAGCCGGTCGACCAGCGCGGTCGTGCCCGCCGAGTTCAGCCCGAGCGCGGCCCCGAGCCGCCCCGCCGTCATCTCCTCACGCGCGCGTGCGGCGTCCATGAGGGCGATCAGGGCGCGCACATCCGTCGGGTGCATGTCGTTGCGCTGCGCGAACCGGGCGCTGTGCAGACCGAGCTCGACGGTGACCGCGCGCAGGAGATGGACGATCTCCATGCCGGAACCCTGGGGTGTCATGTCGCTCCTCGGCTATTGTCTCGCTCATCGAACATCTCGCTCAACGAGATAATAGGGGAGGGCTCGATGAGCACCTACGACGACGACGCTTTCCAGGCGGCCTACGACAAGGTCCTGGCCAAGTGGCCCGCGGAGCGGGAGGCGGTCCAGGTCCCCACGCCCTTCGGCACGACCCACGTCACGGTGTGCGGGCCGGCCGGCGCGCCCCCGCTCGTCCTGCTGCCGGGCGGGGGCGCGACCTCCGCGTCCTGGTACGCCCAGGCCGCCGACCTGACCCGCACCCGCCGCGTCCACGCCGTCGACCTGATCGGCGACGCGGGCCGCAGCGTCCCGGCCGCCGACCGTCACCCCCGTACGGTCGCCGACCTGGCGGCATGGCTGGACGCGGTCCTCGACGGCCTCGGCATCGAGGAGGCGGACCTGGGCGGGCACTCGTACGGCGCCTTCGTCGCCCTGCACCACGCCCTGCACGCGCGCGTGCCCAGGCGCGTACGCAGCCTGTTCCTGCTGGACCCCACCCAGTGCTTCGCCGGATACCGCCCGGCGTATCTGCTGCACGCCCTGCCGATGCTGCTGCGGCCCGCGCCCCACCGCGTCCGGGCCTTCCTGGAGTGGGAGACCGGGGGAGCACCCCTCGACCCCGACTGGCTCCGCCTCCAGGAGGCGGCCGCCGGCTTCCCCTCCGTAGCGAAGCCGGTGACCGGCCCGCGCCCGTCCCCTGACGCACTGCGCGGGCTCGACGTGCCGGTCCTGCTGCTCGTGGCCGCGAACAGCAGGACCCATGACACGTACAAGGTGACGGCCAGGGCGGGTGAACTGCTGCCGCGCGTCGAGACGGTGGTGGTCCCCGGTGTCTCACATCACGCGCTGCCGCACTCGGCACCCGCCGAACTGGGCCGCTGCCTCACGGAGTTCCTGTCCCGTTGAACCTCACCCCACCTTCTCGATCAGGGCCCGGCGGATCAGGAACTTGCCGGGTTCGCGGACCTGTTCGAAGGCGGCGTTGTTCAGCAGCGCACAGCTGCCCGAGACGGAGGTGACCTCCACCGTCGTGGACTTGTTGTTGTCCAGGTTGGTGACCTTCAGCTTCGTCCCCGCCGGGAACTGGTTGCTGGACGCGGCGGGTGCCCCGCCCTCGCCGGAGAGCGTGACGGTGGAGCCGTTGCAGACCTGCTGCCCGGAGGCGGCGGCGGGCTGACTCGCCTGCGCGGCCGGCGCCGAGGCGGCCGGAGTGCTCGGTGCGGCCGGAGTCGCCGGCTGTGCCGCCTGGGAGCCCTGAGCCGACTCCCCAACGGCGCACCCGGACGCCTTCTGCTGCACCTTGATCTGCTCGATGACCGCTTCACGGTTGGCGATCCGGGCCGCGGACTGCGCGTCCGGAGCGGCCCGTTGGCCGTCGATGAACTTCTGGTTGTTGCCGAGGGCGGTGGCGAGCCCCTGGCAGACGCCCGAGTCCGCCGCCTTCGTCTGCGCTTGCGGCGCCTGGGAGGCGTTCGACGTGCTCGCCATGACGAAGGCACCACCGCCCGCCACCGACGCCGCGCCCACGAACAGGGCGATCTTCTTGCCTGTGCTGAGAGTTCTCCTACGCGACATGCGCGCCTCCTGAAGAGGTAGGGGAGCGTACGCCGCTATGTACGAGATACCGAACGAGGTTACTCAGCGGTCGCAGGAGCCGCTGAAGTAACGTGCGTCACACGGAGTCCGGGTCCTCGTAGGCGACGACGTTGTCGTTGACGTACTGAAGGAGGCCCTCGGTCTGACCCGTGATCGCGGCCTCGTCCGTCTCCGAGCCGTCGCCCCACTGCCCGTTGGCGAACACCACGGACCGCACGGTCATCACCCGCCGGAACACCCCGGCCGACCCCGGCGGCACCGTCGGCAGCCCCGCCTCCGGCGGCGGATCGAGCGACACGACCTGATACGTCACCGGGTCCATGGAAGCCATCGCGAACACCGACGAGGCGTCCTCGACGCGCCGGAAGCTCAGCACGGTCACCGTCACCTGCGAGCGCCGCTCGGCGTCCGTGAACAGCGCGGCGGTCAGCCGCTCGCACCCCTGGCCCTGGGCGATCAGCGCGGCCAGCTCCGGTGCCATGCCCTCGGCGCAGTCGGAGGTGGTGGCCAGGTCGACGCGCTCGTACCGGGAACCGTCGTCCAGCCGCACGCTCTTCGCCGGGAAGGCCTGTTCCGGACGGACGACCGGCCGGGAGAGCAGCGAGGGCAGGGCGGACGGGGCGTCGGAGGGGAGCGTGACGGAGACGGACGGGACCGCCGGGGACGAGGCCGCGGCGGCGGCGCCCCGGTCGCCCCCGTCCGTGTAGAGCACGGCCCCCGCGGTGATCGCCGCGACGAGCAGCACACCCGTCCCCGCGGCCACCACCCGCCGGGTGCGCCGATGTCTGCGTATCCGCTCCTGCTCCGCCACCCACTGGGCGTACGGGTCCGCGGTCCCGTACGGCATTCCTTGATCACCGAAGGTCATGGCGGCGGAGGGTAACAGCGCGAGACCCCCGAACTCCCGCCGCCCGACATCCAGTTGCTTAACGGGACAGAGCGTCCCGAACGGCCTCCTCGCTACGGCCGACCACGGCCGTGCCGTCGTCCGCGGTGATGATCGGCCGCTGGATCAGCTTCGGGTGCTCGGCCAGCGCCTTGACCCATCGGTCGCGTGAACTCTCGTCCCGCGCCCACTCCTTGAGCCCCAGCTCCTTGGCGACGGCCTCCTGGGTGCGGGTGATGTCCCACGGTTCGAGGTCGAGGCGGTCGAGTACGGCCCTGATCTCGTCCTCGCTCGGTACGTCCTCCAGGTAGCGGCGGACGGTGTAGTCGGCCCCCTCGGCGTCGAGCAGGGTGAGCGCGCTGCGGCACTTGGAACAGGCCGGGTTGATCCAGATCTCCATGGGGTCAAAGGTACCCCTG
>JABFXD010001072.1 GCA_013361925.1 Streptomyces sp.
AGCAGGTGCAGCACGGCGTGCTCGGCGCCGCCGACGTACAGGTCGACGCCGCCGTGCGGCTGGCCCTCGCGCGGGCCCATCCAGTACTGCTCGATCTCGGGGTCGACCAGGGCCTCGCTGTTGTGCGGGTCCAGGTAGCGCAGTTCGTACCAGCAGGAACCGGCCCAGTTGGGCATGGTGTTGGTCTCACGCCGGTACTTCCGCGGACCGCGCCCGTCGCCCAGGTCCAGGGTGACGTTGACCCAGTCCTCGTTGCGGGACAGCGGGGTCTCCGGGGAGGTGTCCGCGTCGTCCGGGTCGAAGGTGCGCGGCGAGTAGTCCTCGACCTCGGGCAGCTCCAGCGGCAGCATCGACTCGGGCAGGGAGTGCGCGACGCCGTCCTCGTCGTAGACGATCGGGAAGGGCTCGCCCCAGTAGCGCTGGCGGCTGAACAGCCAGTCGCGCAGCCGGAAGTTGATGGTGCCCTCGCCGACGCCGGTCCGCTCCAGCCACTCGGTGATGCGCGCCTTGGCCTCGGCGACGGGCAGGCCGTCCAGGGAGATGCCCTCGCCCGAGGAGTTGATGATCTTCGCGTCGTACGAGGCGAAGGCGTCCTCCCACGTGGAGGTGTCCGTGCCGCGGCCGTCGGTCGGTTCGACGATGCAGGTGATCGGCAGCTCGAAGGCGCGCGCGAACTCGAAGTCGCGCTGGTCGCCCGCGGGGACGGCCATGATCGCGCCGGTGCCGTAGCCCATCAGGACGTAGTCGGCGATGAAGACGGGGACCTGCTCGCCGTTGACCGGGTTGGTGGCGTAGGCGCCGATGAAGACGCCGGTCTTGTCCTTGGCCTCGGCCTGGCGCTCCACGTCGGACTTGGCGGCGGCCTGCGCGCGGTAGGCGGCGACGGCCTCGGCCGGGGTGGCGTGCCCACCGGTCCAGACGTCGTGGGTGCCCTCGGGCCAGGCGGCCGGGGTGAACTTCTCGACCAGCGGGTGCTCGGGCGCCAGCACCATGTAGGTCGCGCCGAACAGGGTGTCGGGGCGGGTGGTGAAGACGGTGATGTTCTCGCCGTCGATCGGGAAGTCGACGCGGGCGCCCTCGGAGCGGCCGATCCAGTTGCGCTGCTGCAGCTTGATGGCCTCGGGCCAGTCCAGCGCGTCCAGGTCGTCGATCAGCCGGTCGGCATAGGCGGTGATGCGCATGTTCCACTGGCGCAGCTTGGCCTTGAAGACGGGGAAGTTGCCGCGCTCGGAGCGGCCGTCGGCGGTGACCTCCTCGTTGGCCAGCACGGTGCCCAGCCCCGGGCACCAGTTGACGGGCGCGTCGGAGGCGTAGGCCAGCCGGTACTCGCTCAGGACGTCGGCGCGCTCGGCGGCGGTCAGCGCGTCCCAGGAACGGTCACCGGGTACCGCACGGTCACCGGACTCGAACTGGGCGATCAGCTCGGCGATCGGGCGGGCCTTCTTCGCCTCGTCGTCGTACCAGGAGTTGAAGATCTGCAGGAAGATCCACTGGGTCCACTTGTAGTAGTCCGGGTCGATCGTGGCGAACGACCGGCGCTTGTCGTGGCCCAGGCCCAGCCGGCGCAGCTGGGCCTTCATGTTCTCGATGTTGGCCTCGGTGGACACGCGCGGGTGCGTGCCGGTCTGCACGGCGTACTGCTCGGCGGGCAGGCCGAAGGCGTCGAAGCCCAGGGTGTGCAGGACGTTGTGCCCGGTCATGCGCTGGAAGCGGGCGAAGACGTCGGTGGCGATGTAGCCCAGCGGGTGGCCGACGTGCAGGCCCGCACCGGAGGGGTACGGGAACATGTCCATGATGAACTTCTTGGGCTTGGCGACCAGCTCCGGGTCGCCCGCCAGGTCACCCTTGGGGTTCGGTGCGGCGTACGTGCCCTCGGCGTCCCAGAAGTCCTGCCAGCGTGCCTCGATCTCGGCCGCCATGGCGGCCGTGTAGCGGTGCGGCGCGGCATCCACCGACGTATCAGTGGGGGCAGCGGGGTTCGTCTCGCTCATGATCCTTAAGCTCCATCGATCGTCTCTGCCAGCGGCTGCGTCGTCCAAGAAACGAAAAATCCCCTCACACAGGAGGGGACGCCGCGCTGATGCCGACCCGTCCGGTTCACCGGCGGTCGGGACTGGTCAGCGCGGCTCGCTAAGCAGAAGGCGTACGGCACGCATGGCGTCAGGGTACCGCAGCCATTGAGCAAGCCGCGACGCGCTTACGTATGCCTCCTATGGCCCCGGACATCGGGTACCGAACTGAACAAACGTCAAAAGTTACTTCGCGTAACACCCGCTAAGGGACAACACAACAAGCCCACGGCCTTTTGATAACAACGCAATAACTCAAACCCCGTACCGATCGGTATGGCTCCACTTAGAGTGCGGCAGCGGGACCGCCTTCCCGAACTGCTCGGAGTTGCCCCCATGAACCCTCGTCGAAGTAACAGCTCGCTCCCCAGGCCCGGCCGCTCGGCCTACGGCATGGTGTCGGCTGTCGTTCTGCTCTTCATACCCGTGTTCGTGCTGGTAGGAGGTGACACGGTCCGTGACTTCCTGAACTTCGGCGCGGGCGTGCTGTCCCTCGTCTCCCTCAGCTGCTCGGTGATCTGGGGCCTCGTCGCCCAGGACCGGATCTTCCTCAACCCCAAACAGCGGATCATCGGCCAGGCCGTCCACCGCACGACCGCCGTCGGCTCGATCGCCTTCCTGCTGTTGCACATCACCACCAAGGTCGCCCTCGACCACACCCAGCTGATCGGCGCGATCATCCCGTTCTCGCTGGGCTTCACCGGCAGTGCGGGCCTGATCGGCCTGGGCTCGCTGGCCGGCCTGCTGATGATCTTCGTGGGCATCACCGGCGCCCTGCGCAACCAGTTCGCCTCCCCGGCGCCGGTCGCCGCCCGCTGGCGGGCCATGCACATGCTGGCGTACCCGGCCTGGTGCTTCGCGCTGGTGCACGGCCTCTACTCGGGCCGCGAGGCGAAGCCGGTCTTCGTGTTCCTCTACGGCCTCTCCCTGGCCGGCGTCATGGGCGCGCTCGCCCTGCGCGCGGCACCGCGCCCGGTCAAGCGCAAGGTCGCCGACCGGATCCAGGCGATCCTGGGCACCGAGGACCGGCCGGGCCGCGAGGAACTGGACGCGAGCCGGGCCAAGGTCGCCGAGGCCGCCTCCGCCCTGCCGGGCTACGAGAACGCGCGAGCCGCGCGGTCCCGCCCGGAGCCCTCCTACGAGGCGCCGGCCCCCGCTCCGGAGCCCGCGAACGGCTTCGCCGCCGCCTACCGCGCCGTCCAGCCCACTCCGCGCATCCCCCAGCAGCCGTCCTACGGCGCCGACCAGACCGCCCGCATGGACCTGCCCATGGACATGCAGCCCACGCAGGCCGTGCCCCGCTACGACACCGGCGGCAGCACCTCGGGCAGCTGGCCGATCCCGTCCCCGCCGCCGGTCGGCGAGGCACCCCCGTCGGCCTACGACCCGCTCCAGGACACCGGATACAACATCCCGACCTACCGCAATACGGACACGTCCGGATACGGCACGAGTGACGTGTACGACACCGGTGAGTCGAACGCCGCCTCCGGCGCGTACTACCCGAACGACACGTACAACAGCGGTCCCGCCACTGATCCAACGCCCGGTGACTCCTACGACTTCGGCGCACCGGGTTCGGGCGAACCTTGGAACATGCCTTCCGGAGGCTATAGGTGAACGAGGCCCTGCCCGACGTCCCAGAAGTCCGCGTGGTCGGTCTTCCCCAGCTCACGTCGGGCTTCGACCTTGTCGAAAGACTCGATCTGCCCATGCACCTGAAGGTGCACGGGCCGCTCGAACCCATGGGCGGCGAGCAGCTCGCGAAGCTCGCCGAGAACATCAACCTGAAGGGCCGCGGCGGCGCGGGCTTCCCCTTCCACAAGAAGCTGCGCTCGGTCGCCGAGGCGGCCATCAAGCGCGGGGTACGACCGGTCGTCGTCGTCAACGGCAGCGAGGACGAACCGGCCTGCCGCAAGGACACGGTGCTCATCAACCGTGCCCCGCACCTCATCCTGGACGGCGCCCTGCTGGCCGCCGAGGCCCTGGGCGCCCGCACGCTCGTGGTCGGCGTCACCCGGGAGTCCACCCAGCGCTCCATGGAGGCCGCGCTCGCCGAACGCGGCCTGAGCAACGGCCGTAGATCCGCGCTACGCGCGCGTGTGCAGCGCAACCCCGTCCGTATGGTCACCGGAGCGGCGGCCTCGCTGATCCGCTCCATCGACGGCGGCCCGGCGATCCCGCCCGGCCGCAAGGTCAGCGCCTCCCAGAACGGCGTGGGCGGCGCACCCACGCTCCTGTCGAACGCCGAGACGTTCGCGCAACTGGCGATCGCCGCCCGCATCGGCCCCGAGCGCTACGGCAACACCGGGCTGTACGACGAGCCGGGCACCGTCATGCTCACGGTCTCCGGCGCGGTCGCCCGCCCCATGGTGATCGAGGCCCCCACCGGCGTACCGCTGCGCTACATCCTGCAGCTCGCGGGCGCCCCGCCCGTTCCGCAGGGCGTGCTCACCGGCGGCTACCACGGCAAGTGGATCGACGCGGCGACGGTCAACGAGGCCGTCGTCTCCCGCAACTCGCTGGACGCGGTGGGCGGTGCGCTCGGCGCGGGCGCGATCCTGCCGATCAGTCAGGACACCTGCCCGCTGGGCGAGTCGCTGATGGTGGCCAAGTGGCTGGCCGAGGAGAGCGCGGGCCAGTGCGGTCCCTGCTACCTCGGTCTGCCGGCCGCCGCGCGCGGCATGGAGGACATCCTCAACGGCGGCGGACCGGCCGCCCTGGAGGCGCTCAAGCAGGTCGCCAAGAACGTGAAGCGGCGCGGCGCGTGCTCGCACCCGGACGGCTCCGCGATGTTCCTGGAGTCGACCATCAAGGCGTTCACCGACGACCTCGCCGCCCATGTCCTCGGCAACGGCTGCGGACGGCCCGTGGAGGGCGTTCTGCCGCTCTTCGAGGGCGGCATGGCGCCCGCGGGCCTCCCGGGCGGTGCCACGTCCGAGGAGAACGGCCCCAGCCGCCAGAAGATCTACGTCGACTGGACCCTGTGCCGCGGCCACGGCCTGTGCGCCGACATCCTCCCGGAGGTCTTCGAGCTCGGCGCCGACGGGTTCCCCACGGTCGCCCAGGCCCAGGTCCCCCGCTACGCCGAGGCGAAGGCCCTCCGCGCGGTCCGCCGCTGCCCCGCCCTCGCCCTGCGCCTGGAGGAGGCGGCGCCCCGCGACAACTCCGCCTCCCGCAACCTCCCGGTCCTCTCCCAGGGCCGCGGCCGCCGCGCTCTGGGGCGCTGAGCGACAGCACGAAGGGGGCCGCCCGCAACGGGCGGCCCCCTTCGGCATGTCAACTGCCCCCGGAAACGCAAGAATCCCACCGGATCAAGATGACCCGGCGGGATCTTTCTGTGGAGCTAAGGAGAATTGAACTCCTGACCTCCTGCATGCCATGCAGGCGCTCTACCAACTGAGCTATAGCCCCTTGCGGTGTCCTCCGCGGTTTCCCCCGGCGGCGACGCCAACATTACACGGTCACCCGGGTGGAACACCAAATCGTTTCCCGAGGCCCGCCCGGCGACGGGCCTCAGGCAGTGACGAACGAGTAGAACCTCTTGAGCGTGCAGTGCTCTTCGAGCAGCCGGCCGTAGATCGGCTCGCCCTCGAGCTCTCGGTACGTCTCGATCGGGTCGCCTTTTATGATCAGCGCCCGCGCGCATTCCTCGCACCAGTACTGGTAATCGGGATTGACCGGCTCCATGTCCCGCACGATCGGCGTCCCGCTGCCGCACCAGTCGCACTTTCGCCTGTGTGCACCCATCGATCAGCTCCAGCTGTGGCCGCAGGCCGTGCACACGTAGGAGATTCCGCCGTTGTCACCGAGCACTTGCGCGACGTGGAGGGAACCGCAGGAAGGGCAGATGAGGCGGGTGACGGTGTCCCGGGTCAGCACTGCTCCGAGGAGGTGGTCGACCTCCTCGAGGATGCTCGCAGGCATCGCTACTCCCTCCCGTCGGGCCGCGCCCCCTTCCGGCCGTTTGATTCTGCCACGGCCGGACCAATACGGTCAGCGACGCCTCAGTACCAGTCCGGACACGGCACCCACCGCCGCGGTCCCGGCCAGCGCGAACATGCACGCCAAAAGCGCCTCCGCAGAGGTATACGCCTCCGGGACCCCAAGTGACTCAAGCCGGTTGAAGAACAGTGTGCCGAACACCGCGACGCCGGTCAGCTGGCCGAGCTGGGTGACGGTGGCGAGCAGACCGCTGGCGTCCGCCGCGTCCTCGGGCCGCACGGTCGCCAGGGCCCGGGTGAGCGTGGGGCTGAAGGCGAGCGCGAGACCGACGCCCACGCCGACGTACGACACATAGGCCAGGGCTCCGCCCTCGCCGCCGCCCCTGAGCGCGAGGCCGGTCCCGGCCACGGCGAGCGCGGTGAGCGCGAACCCGGCGGGCGCCAGTGCCCGCTGCCACCCACCGGGCCAGTTGCGCCAGGTCAGCCCGACCGCGCCGAAGACGACCGCGGTCGGCACGAAGGTGAGACCGGAGCGCAGGGCGCTGTAGCCGAGGCCGCCCTGGAGATGCAGGGTCAGCAGGAACAGGAAGCCGCCGTTGACCGCCATCACGGCCATGATGCGCAGGACCGCCAGGCCCATGCCGGGGTGGCGCAGCACCCTCGGCGCGATGAGCGGGTCGCCGCCCCGCCGGGCCAGCCGCGACTCGAACCCGCAGAACACGGCGAACAGGACCGCGGAACCGGCCAGCGACAGCCACGACCACAGCGGCCAGTCCTGCTCCTGTCCCAGCACCAGCGGCACCGTGAACAGTGAGACGGCCGTGCCGAGCAGGACGAGCCCCGGCAGATCGAGCCCGCGCCGCCCCCCGCTCCCACCGCCCCGCGGCAGCACGCGCCCGCCGACGACCAGGAGTACGAGGCCCACGGGCACGTTCACCAGGAACACCGGCCGCCAGCCGGTGCCGAACAGATCGGCGCTGACCAGGACCCCGCCGAACACCTGCCCGGCCGCCGCGCCGACCGCCAGCACCGCCGAGTACGCGCCGAGCGCCTTCACCCGGGCCTCCCCGACGAAGTTCCGCTGGATCAGGCTGAGCACCTGCGGGATCATCAGCGCCGAGCCGGCGCCCTGGATCAGCCGGAACACGATCAGTTCGGTGGCCCCCTGCGCCAGACCGCAGGCGAGCGAGGCGGCGGTGAACAGGGCCATCCCGGCGAGGTGCACCCGGCCGGGACCGAACCGGTCGCCGAGGCGGGCACCAGTGATCAGCAGCACCGCGTAGGTGATGGTGTATCCGGCGACCACCAGCTGCAACTCGGCGCCCGAGGCGTCGAGTTCGGAACCGATGGTGGGGGCCGCGACGTTCACGATGAAGACGTCGAGCATGGCCATGAACATCGCGGCGAGGACGACGGCGAGGAGCGGGCGGGGGCCGTTGTCAGTGCCGGGTGTTTCACTGATCGCAGGGCTTGGAGCGGGCTCGGAACCCGTTCCTGCAGGGGTTGTTGTCGTCATGCCGTCGAGCGTGACGGCGCCGCGGTAAGGGTGCCGAGAGCCCGCTGATGCTGGTACTGACAGCACCTGGCAGGAGACGGGTCGGACGTCGACGATGGGGGACGTGACGATGGGGACGACACAACGCCTGGGCACGACACAGCGCCGTCGGCCGGAGCTGGCCGCGTTTCTGCGCAGCAGGCGCGCCCGGGTGACCCCCGCGGACGTGGGGATGCCCCCGGGTCTGCGCCGCCGCACTCCGGGCCTTCGCCGCGAGGAGGTCGCCCAGCTCTCGGGGGTCGGTGTGACCTGGTACACATGGCTGGAGCAGGGCCGCCCCATCAACGCCTCCGCGCAGGTCCTGGACGCCGTGGCGCGCACGCTGCGGCTCGATCCGCCGGAGCGTGAGCATCTGTACCGCCTGGCCGAAGTGGCGTACACGGCAACGCCGGAGGCCGTCGCGCAGTCCGTGGGCCCGGAGGTCCAGGGCATCATCGACGCCCTGGCACCGCGCCCGGCCGTGGTCTACAACTCGCGGTTCGACATCCTGGCCGCCAACGAGGTCTATCGCACCCTGTTCGCCGTGCCGCTGCTCCAGCCCAGCGGCCGTCCGCCCAACGCGCTGTGGGGGTTGTTCACGGCGCCGGACGACAACTGCCCGCTGCTGTTCCGGGAGACCGAGCTGCCGGTGATGGTGGCGACGCTGCGGGCGGCCTACGGACCGCATGCCGGGGAGCCGGCCTGGGACGGCTTCATACGCAAGCTGTCCGCGGCGAGCCCGCTGTTCGCGCGGCTGTGGGAGACCGGCGACGTGGCGGAGCCGGGGCGGCGGGTGAAGTGCTTCCGTCACCCGGCGGTCGGTGAGCTGCGGCTCACCTCGGTGTCGCTGTCGATCCATGGGATGCCGGAGTGCCGGATCGTGGTCTACACACCGGACGACGAGGAGACGGCGCGACGCACGGCCCTGTTGCGGGAAATGAAAAATCCCGCCCTGTGAGGACGGGATCTTCATCTGTGGAGCTAAGGAGAATTGAACTCCTGACCTCCTGCATGCCATGCAGGCGCTCTACCAACTGAGCTATAGCCCCGAGCTTTGTTCTTCCCGCTCGGCGGGGCGAACAAGAAGAACTTTAGCCTGCGACCTGCCAGAAAGTGAAATCCGCTCAGTCGTCGTCCCCGAGCACCGGCTCCGGCAGCGTCCCGGCGTTGTGCTCAAGGAGCCGCCAGCCGCGCGCGCCCTCCCCGAGGACGGACCAGCAGCAGTTGGAGAGCCCGCCGAGGCTCTCCCAGTTGCCGGACTCCAGGCCGAGGAGCCGGCCGATGGTGGTGCGGATCGTGCCGCCGTGGCTGACGACGACGAGCGTGCCGTCGTCGGGCAGCTTGTCGGCGTGCCGCAGCACCACGGGGGCGGCGCGGTCGGCGACCTCGGTCTCCAGTTCGCCGCCGCCGCGACGGACCGGCTCACCGCGCTTCCACGCGGCGTACTCCTCGCCGTACGAGGCGATGATCTCCTCGTGCGTCAGCCCCTGCCAGGCTCCCGCGTAGGTCTCCCGCAGGCCGTCGTCGTGGCTGACGTCGAGACCGGTGAGCACGGCGAGCTCGGCGGCGGTGTTCGCGGCCCGCTGGAGGTCCGAGGAGACGACAGCGTCGGGCTTCAGGGAGGCGAGCAGCCGGGCGGCGCGCCGGGCCTGGGCGACGCCGGTCTCGGTGAGGGCGACGTCCGTGGTGCCCTGGAAGCGGCGTTCCACGTTCCAGGAGGTCTGGCCGTGGCGCCACAGGATGATGCGGCGGCCCCGGCCGCCCTGCTTGGCGTCCGTCACCTCACCGGTGCTGCTCATCGCCAGTCACCGTCGAGGTCCTCGGACTCCTCGGCGGCCTGCAGCTTGGCGTGCTCCTCGGCCTTGCCGCGGGTGGCCTTGGCGTCCTCGGGCAGGTCCAGCTCGGGGCAGTCCTTCCACAGCCGCTCCAGGGCGTAGAAGACGCGCTCCTCGCTGTGCTGGACGTGGACGACGATGTCGACGTAGTCGAGCAGGA
>JABFXD010000069.1 GCA_013361925.1 Streptomyces sp.
GTGGTCGGCGGCCGGGTGGTCGCTGGCCTGGTAGGCGGCGGAGACGCCGAGGCAGGCGCTGTAGTCGAAGGTGCCGTAGTGCAGGCCGGTGGCGCGGCCCTCGGCGGCGTCGATCATGCGGGCGACGGTGGCGGTGCCGTCGGCGGCGAGGATGGACTGGCTGGTCTCGATCTGGATCTCGAAGCCGATCCGGCCGGGGTTCAGCCCGCGGGCCGTCTCGAACTGCTCCAGCAGCCGGACCATCGCGGTGACCTGCTCGGGGTAGGTCACCTTGGGCAGCGTCAGGACCAGCCCGTCGGGCAGGCCGCCGGCCTCCATCAGGCCGGTGAGGAAGATGTCGAGGGTGCGGATGCCGCGGTCGCGGACCGGGGACTCCATGCACTTCATCCGGATGCCCATGTACGGGGCGGCCGTGCCGTTCTTGTACGCGTCCGCGACGAGACGGGCCGCGCGGGCGGCGTCCTGGTCCTCGTCGGCCCCCTTGTAGCCGTCCTCGAAGTCGACCCTGAGGTCCTCGATGGGCTCGCGTTCCAGCTTGGCGCGCACGCGCGCGTGGACCGGTTCGGCGAGGTCGTCGGCGAGTCCGAGGACGGCGGCGAAGGACGCGGCGTCCGGGGCGTGTGCGTCGAGGGCCGCGAGGGCCTGGTCGCCCCAGGAGCGGAGGGTGCCGGCGGCGAAGAGGTTGCCGGGGACGTAGACGGTGTGGACGGGCTGGCGGGTGCCCGGGTCACCGGGGTAGCGGCGCTCCAGCTCGGCGTCGACCGGCGCGAGGGAGGCGCTGATCTCCTCGCTGACGGCACCCGCGAGGCTCGTCGCCACCTGCTCCTGCTGACCCATGCCACACCCTCCTGTTTTCCGCACTACGGAATCAACAATCCGTAGAGCGAAGTTATCCGTCGATCTTCCCGCAGGTCAACACCCCGTCCACAGCGTGGGCCGCCGCGCCCCTTCCGGCACCCCGGCCCCACCACGCCCTCTTTCGCACACCGGTTCGCCCCTTCATCCTGATCCGTCGGGAGGGGATTCACATGCCGGACACCGACAGGATGACGCGTCGCATGGGACTGAGAACCCTGGTGGCCACCGCGCTCACCTTGCCCCTGATGGCCACGATGCCCGCCTCCGCCGCCCGTCCGGTGGGCCGCCGGCTCGACGCCATGACCTTCAATCTGCGCTTCGCCAGCGCCGTCGAACCCAACAGCTGGGACGTCCGCCGCCCGGTGATGCGCGCCCTGCTGCGCCGCGAGGCCCCCACCTTCATCGGCACCCAGGAGGGCCTCTACCAGCAGCTGCTGGACATCCACGCCGACCTCGGCCCGCACTACGCCTGGATCGGCACCGGCCGCGAGGGCGGCAGCCACGACGAGTCCACGGCGGTCTTCTACGACACCCGGCGCCTGGCCCCGCTCGAACACGACACCTACTGGCTCTCCGACACTCCCCGGACCATCGGCTCCAACACCTGGGGCGCCGCGCTCCCCCGGATCGCCACCTGGGTCCGCTTCCGCGACCGCGCCGACGACGGACGGGAGTTCTACGTCCTCAACACCCACCTCGACCATGTGAGCCAGTACGCGCGCGAGCGCGCCGCACTGCAGATCGCCGACGGCATCGCCACGTTCGACCGCGCCTTACCTGTCGTCGTCACCGGCGACTTCAACGCGGCGGCCCACAACAACCAGGCCTACCTCAACCTGATCGAGTCCGGACTCGTGGACACCTGGGACACCGCCGCCGAGCGCAGCGATGCGTACGGGACGTTCCACGGCTACGAGCCGCTGACGCCCGACGGCGAGCGCATCGACTGGATCCTCGCCACACCGGGGGTGCGGGTCCACCGGGCCTCGATCAACACCTTCGCCGTCGACGGGCAGTTCCCGAGCGACCATCTGCCCGTCCAGGCGACGTTGACCCTGGGATGAGACGAGGCCCCCGCGACCGCCGGGAAAGCGGTCGCGGGGGCCACGTACAGGCGCCTGCGGAGATCAGCCCTTGCGGGCCTTGACCTCTTCGGTGAGGGCGGGGACGACGTCGAAGAGGTCGCCGACCACGCCGTAGTCGACCAGGTCGAAGATCGGGGCCTCGGCGTCCTTGTTGATCGCCACGATCGTCTTCGAGGTCTGCATGCCCGCGCGGTGCTGGATCGCGCCGGAGATGCCGGAGGCGATGTACAGCTGCGGCGAGACGGACTTGCCGGTCTGGCCGACCTGGTTGGTGTGC
>JABFXD010000382.1 GCA_013361925.1 Streptomyces sp.
CCGTCCGTGATCCCGGTCGCGACGAAGAACACGTTGTCCCCGGCGACCAGGTCGTCGGTCATCAGCACCCGGTCCAGATCGTGCCCGGCGTCGATCGCCCGAGCCCGCTCCTCGTCGTCCTTCGGCCACAGCTTGCCCTGGATCGTGCCGCCCAGGCACTTCACGGCGCAGGCCGAGATGATGCCCTCGGGCGTGCCGCCGATGCCGAGCAGCATGTCGACGCCGGTGCCCTCGCGCAGCGCGTAGATGGAGCCCGCCACGTCGCCGTCGGAGATCAGCTTGATCCGCGCGCCGGCCTCCCGGATCTCCTTGATGATCCCCTCGTGCCGGGGCCGGTCGAGGATGACGACCGTCACGTCCTCGGGCGTGGACCGCTTCGCCTTGGCGACCCGCCGGATGTTCACGGACACCGGCGCGTTGATGTCGACGAAGTCGGCGGCCTCGGGGCCGGTGACCAGCTTGTCCATGTAGAACACGGCGGACGGGTCGAACATCGACCCCCGGTCCGCGGCGGCCAGCACGGAGATCGCGTTCGGCATGCCCTTGGCCGTCAGCGTCGTGCCGTCGATCGGGTCGACGGCGATGTCGCACTCGGGCCCGGTGCCGTCACCGACCCGCTCCCCGTTGAAGAGCATCGGCGCCTCGTCCTTCTCGCCCTCGCCGATGACGACCACGCCGTTCATCGACACGGTGGAGACGAGGGTCCGCATGGCGCGCACGGCGACACCGTCGGCGCCGTTCTTGTCACCGCGCCCGACCCAGCGGCCCGCGGCCATCGCGGCGGCTTCGGTCACCCGGACGAGTTCCAGGGCGAGGTTGCGGTCGGGGGCCTCGGAGGGTACTTCGAGTTCGGACGGCAGATGATGATGCTCGGTCATCGGAGCGCACCTTTCTGATACGACGACGGCCGGATGAGGGTTCGATCCTCGACTCTATCGTCAGTCCGACAAAATGAGCAGGGGACCCCACGGATGAGCGGCCCGGGCACCTGCGACGATGGGGGCGTGGCAGGTTCGAATGGCAAGAGCGGCAAGCAGAAGACGGTCCGGGACATGGTGCTCTCCCTGGCCCTGATCGGTCTCATGGCAGGTGTCATCTACCTGTTCATCCCGCACGACGACTCCGAGCCCGACGTGAAGCGGGTCGACTACCGCGTCGAACTGCTCACCGCGCGCCGCGCGGCCTCGTACCCGGTGCTCGCGCCCGAGGGCCTGTCGGCCGGCTGGAAGGCGACCTCGGTCCGCTACGACGGCGCCGATTCGGAGACCTGGCACCTGGGCTTCGCCACCCCGGGCGGGGAGTACGCGCAGGTCGAGCAGTCGGCGACGCGGAAGGCGGGGGCGTTCATCGACAGCGCCAGCCAGGGCGGCGAGGAGACGGAGACCACCGCGGAGATCGGCGGCCGCACCTGGACCCGCTACGACGGCGGCCGTTACGACGCTCTCGTGTACCAGGGCGACGGCGCCACCACCGTCGTCGCGGGCACGGGCGGCTATGACCAGCTGGCGCAGCTGGCGAAGGCGCTCCAGGCGAAGTGACAGCGCGCGCACGAGAAAGGCCCCCGGAAGCCGGGGGCCTTTCTGCTGTTCAGGCGGGTCAGACCGTGGTGACGACCTCGTCGTAGCCGAGGCGCGGCGAGCGCGGGTAGGAGGCGTTCTCGCCCGGCTTGCCGATGTTGACGACCATCAGCGGGGTGTGGTCGTCGTCGAGGAACTCCTTGCGGACGCCCTCGTGGTCGAAGCCGGTCATCGGGCCGGCGGCGAGACCGGCGGCGCGGACGCCGACGATGAAGTACGCGGCCTGGAGGGCGGCGTTCATCCGGGCGGCGGACTCACGGGCCGGGCGCTCGCTGAAGAAGACGTCCTTGGCCTGCGGGAAGGCCGGGAACAGGGTCGGCAGCTCCTCGTGGAACTCGTTGTCCGCGGAGAGGATCGCGACCAGGGGCGCGGTGGCGGTCTTGGGCTGGTTGCCCTCGGCCATGTGCTGCACCAGGCGCTCGCGGGCCTCGGCGGAGCGGACCAGGGTGATGCGCAGCGGGGTCTGGTTGAAGGCGGTCGGGCCGAACTTGACCAGGTCGTAGATCGCCTGGATCTGCTCGTCCGTCACCGGCTCGGCGGTGAAGGCGTTCGCGGTGTGGGCCTCGCGGAACAGCAGGTCCTGGGCGGTGGGGTCAAGAACGAGAGACATGCGGGGAACCTTCTCGTGGGGACGTCGGG
>JABFXD010000185.1 GCA_013361925.1 Streptomyces sp.
TCCTCGAACGTCGTGCCCTTCGCGCGGAAGCGGGCGCCCACCAGGTAGGACGCGGAGTTGTAGCGCTCGACCACCCGGCGCTTGCGCGCGATCCAGGCGTCGTTGTCCGGGGTGGAACCCGGCAGGGCGGCGTGGAAGAGCTGCTGGCCGGCGCGGTGGATGTCGATCGCGACCGGCGCCTGGCGCTCACGGGCCAGGTCGACCAGCAGGGAGCCCAGCGCCCAGGCGTCGTCATGGGTGAACCGGCGGAAGACCAGACGGCGTTCCTGGGCCTCCAACTCCTCGATCGGCGGGGTCAGTTCCGGATGGAACTTCGGGGTCAGCTCGGTGTTGTGCGTCACAGCTTCACCACCACTCCGTCGTGGGCCGAACGGCGGGCCGCCTCCAGTACGTCGAGGGCGGCGGCCGCCTCATGCGCGGTCACCGGCTGGGGACCGCCGTCGAGCAGGGCTTTCGCCACGGCGGCATAGTAAGCGGGGTAGTCCCCGGGAAGGGTCGGTTCGGCGCGTCCGCCGCCGGTCAGCGGGGATTCCCCGGCGCCGACGCGACCCCACAGCGACTCGGGCTCAAGGCCCCAGTCCCTCTCCGCCCCCGGCCGCCTGCCGTCCCGCAGGGCCGCCTCCTGGGGGTCGAGGCCGTACTTCACGTACCCCGCCTCGGAGCCCAGCACCCGGAAGCGCGGGCCGAGTTGGGCGGTGGTCGAGGAGACGTGGAGGTGGGAGCGGACGCCGTTCGCGTGGGTGAGGGCGATGAACGTGTCGTCGTCGACGGAGGCGCCGGCCCGCCGGATGACCGACTCGGCGTACACGGAGGTCACGGGGCCGAAGAGGACGAGCGCCTGGTCGACGACATGGCTGCCGAGGTCGTACAGCAGACCTCCGATCTCTGCCGGGTCGCCGGACTCCCGCCAGCCGCCCTTCGGCTGCGGCCGCCACCGCTCGAAGCGCGACTCGAACCGCCATACGTCGCCCAGGGCGCCCTCGGCGAGGAGCTTGCGGAGCGTCAGGAAGTCGTTGTCCCAACGGCGGTTCTGGAAGACGGAGAGCAGCAGGCCGCGCTCCTCGGCGAGGGCCGCCAGCTCGCGCGCCTCGGCCGCCGTACCGGCGACGGGCTTGTCGACGACGACCGGGAGGCCGGCCTTCAGGGCGGTCGTGGCCAGCGCCACGTGCGTCTTGTTGGGGGAGGCGATGACGATCAGGTCGAGGTCGCCGGCGCGGTCGAACAGCTCGTCGGGGGTCGCGGCGACGCGTACGTCCGGGTACTCGGCGCGGGCCTGCTGCTGGCGCTCGGGGTTCGAGGTGACGACCGTGTCGAGGGCGAGGCCCTCGGTGGCCGCGATCAGCGGGGCGTGGAAGACGGAGCCTGCCAGGCCGTATCCGATGAGGCCCACGCGGAGGGGGGCGTCGGGGCTGACAGGAGTACCGGGGGTGCCAGGAGTCGTACGTGTCATGACTCCCACTTTCGCAACGCTGTTGCCAAAGTGCAAGCACAGGGGAAAATGGGGGGCGTGAACAGGACGAACGTCGGCGCCAACCTTCCGGCTCTGCGCAGCCACAACACCGCACTGGTGCTGGACCTGCTGCGCACCGCCGGTGGCGACGGCATCAGCCGGCTCGAACTCGCCGAGCGCACCGGGCTGACCCCGCAGGCCGTCAGCAAGATCACCGGACGGTTGCGGGAGGAGGGCCTCGCGGCGGAGGCGGGACGCCGGGCGTCGACCGGGGGCAAGCCGCGCACGGTGCTGCGGCTGGTGCCCGGGGCCGGGCATGCGATCGGCGTCCATCTGGACCGGGACGAGCTGCGGGCGGTGCTGGTCGATCTGGACGGGGCCGTGGTGGGGGAGCGGTGCGTGCCGATGGACCTGGGGGCGGGTGCGCGGGCGGTCGTGGAGGGGGTGGCCCGGGTGGTGGAGGGGCTGGCCGGGGCGGTGGCGTCCGTGCTCGGGGTGGGCGTGGCGCTGCCCGGGCCGCTCGATCATGTGCGGGGTGTGCTGCACCGGGTCACGGGGTTTCCGGAGTGGGACGGGTTTCCGTTGCGGGACGCGCTCGCGGAGCGGCTCGGGTCGCCGGTCGTCGTGGACAAGGACACCAACGCCGCCGCGCTGGGGCTGGCGGTCGCGGACGCGGGTGCCTCCTTCGCCTACCTGCACCTCGGGACCGGTCTCGGCGCCGGGCTGGTCATCGGCGGGGTGGTGCACCGGGGGGCCCGCACCGG
>JABFXD010000433.1 GCA_013361925.1 Streptomyces sp.
AAGATGCCGGGCGACTGGTGGCAGCAGCGCGCCACCCACCGCGCCTACCTCGGCTTCATGTGGGCGCACCCCGGCAAGCAACTCCTCTTCATGGGGCAGGAGTTCGCCCAGGGCGCCGAGTGGTCCGAGGCGCACGGGCCGGACTGGTGGCTCCTCGACCCGGCATACGGCGCCGAACCCGACCACCGCGGCGTCCGTGACCTGGTCCGCGACCTCAACGTCGTCTACCGCCACACCCCGGCGCTGTGGCAGTGCGACACCAATCCCGACGGTTTCCAGTGGGTCGTCGGGGACGCGGCGGACGACAACGTCTTCGCCTTCCTGCGCTACGACGCCGAGGGCACGCCCCTGCTCGCGGTCTCCAACTTCGCCCCCGTCGTCCGCCACGACTACCGCCTCGGCGTCCCCGACGACGTCCCCGCCTGGCACGAGGCCCTCAACACCGACCTCGGCAGGTACGGCGGCAGCGACGTCACCAACCCGGACGCCGTGAAACCGGAGGCCACCCCGTGGCACGGCCGCCCGGCCAGCGTCCGACTGACGCTTCCGCCCCTGGCAACGGTCTGGCTACGGCCCGCGTAGCCGGCCGAGCCGCTCGGTAGAGTCGCCCGGTCGGGGTCATTCACGGGGAAATCGGGGGCGGCACGTGCGGTCCGGAGACATACGCGGGGCGGTCATGGCCGCCCTGCTCAGCACACTCGCCGTTCTGCTCCTCGGCGCGTGCGGGACTCAGGTGGCCGGTCAGGACGGGACCACCCCGTCGGCCACCGCACTGCCCTGGACGCTGTCCGCACCCATCGACGTCACCAGCGCGACTCTCAGCTCCGACCAGCGCACGGTGACGCTCGCCGCGACGGTGCCCAGCGGCCCGAAGCCCTGCGTGCGGAACCTCAAGGCGGTCCTCACCGAGCCCGTGCGGAACACCGTGCACGTCCAGGTCACCTACGACTCACCGTCGGGCGACCGAGCCTCCGGCTGCACGAAGACGACCACGGCCAAGGCCCGGGTCAAGCTCACCGCACCACTGGGCAGGCACGAGCTGGTGGTCGGCTACCCCGGCACCGTCTTCACCGCCGACGGCGCCACCCCGCCCGCCCTGCGCCTCTGCGGCGACCTGGGCTGCACGCCCCCGGCCACCGGCTGCACCACCGGCTCCTACGAGCAGGCGGTGTACGCGGTCGACGCGCCCGCGCACACCTACCGCGACGCGGAGCACTGCGACGGCAAGTGGCTGGTCCTGGACCTCTCCTGGCGCACCGGCCCGGTCTGCGGCGACCCGGCGGACAGCGCCTGCACCTCCCGGCTGGGCGACCGCTGGTTCTACAAGGCCGAGAAGTCGGGCTGGAAGCCGTTCTTCCGGACGACGGAAGGGGGCTGCCAGGCCGTGCGGGACAGGGAGCCGGACTTCCCGACCGCCCTGTGCGCGTCCCTGGAGCCCCTCGCCCCGTCGCTGCACCCGACCTACTCCCCCTCACCCACGGCGAGCCCGTCCTCCTGATCGGCCAGCGCCCTGGGCAGCCGCCCGGTGTGCAGCACCCCCAGCCGCTGCGTGGCCCGCGTGAGCGCCACGTACAGATCGCTGGTCCCGTACAGCCCCGGTTCGACCACCAGCACCGAGTCGAACTCCAGGCCCTTGGACTGGCGCGGTTCGAGGAGTACGACGGTCCGGGTGAGGTCGGGCTCGGCGCCCGCCGTGACCCCGTCCAGCTGGGCCGCCAGCCTGCGGTGCAGATGGCGCGGGGCGATGACCGCGAGCCGGCCCTCCGCGGGGGTCAGCTCCTCGACCGCCTTGGCGACGGCGCCGGGCAGGTCGTCGGTGGCGCGGACCCAGGGCCGTACCCCCGTGGAACGGACCGAACTCGGCGGTTCGAAGTCCGGGTTCTCGGCCCGTACGACGGCCGCCGCGAGGTCCATGATCTCGGCGGGGGTGCGGTAGTTGACGCCCAGCCGGGTGTGCTCCCAGCGGTCCGCGACATACGGCTCCAGGATGTCCGACCAGGAGCCGACACCGGCCGCCTCCGCCGTCTGGGCCGGGTCGCCGACCAGGGTCATCGAGCGGGTCGGGCTGCGCCGCATGAGCAACCGCCAGGCCATCGGCGACAGTTCCTGCGCCTCGTCGACGATGATGTGCCCGAAGGCCCAGGTCCGGTCGGCCGCCGCGCGCTCGGCGGCGCTGCGGTGGTCGTCCTCCTCCTGCCGCTCGGCGAACCG
>JABFXD010000564.1 GCA_013361925.1 Streptomyces sp.
GAGGATCGCCTGGTACTGCGGGTTGCGGCCGGACTTGGCCGAGCCGCCGGCGGAGTCACCCTCGACGATGAAGATCTCGCACTTGGTCGGGTCGTTGGACTGGCAGTCGCTCAGCTTGCCCGGCAGCGACGCCGACTCCAGCAGACCCTTACGACGCGTCAGGTCACGCGCCTTGCGGGCCGCCACGCGCGCGGTGGCCGCCTGGATGCCCTTGCGGATGATGTCCGCGGCCTCGACCGGGTTGCGGTCCAGCCAGTCGTTGAGGTGTTCGTAGACGGCCTTCTGCACGAAGGTCTTCGCCTCCGTGTTGCCCAGCTTGGTCTTCGTCTGGCCCTCGAACTGCGGCTCGCTCAGCTTGATCGAGATGATCGCCGTCAGACCCTCGCGGATGTCGTCACCCGTGAGGTTGTCGTCCTTCTCGCGGAGCAGCTTCTTGTCGCGCGCGTACTTGTTGATCAGGTTCGTCAGCGCCGCGCGGAAGCCCTCTTCGTGCGTACCGCCCTCATGCGTGTGGATGATGTTGGCGAACGAGTACACGCCCTCGGTGTAGCCGCTGTTCCACTGCATCGCGACCTCGAGCGAGAGGTTGCGCTCCTTGTCCTCGGCCTCGAGGTCGATGATGGAGGGGTGGACCGGCTCCCCCTTGCGGGAGTTGAGGTACTTCACGAAGTCGACGATGCCGCCCTCGTAGTGGTACGAGACGGTCTTGACCTCGTGCTTCTCGTCCTCGCCCGCCTCGTCCGCACCGGCGGTGGCCTTCGCCGACTCCCGCTCGTCGGTGAGGTTGATGCGCAGGCCCTTGTTGAGGAACGCCATCTCCTGGAAACGCCGCGACAGCGTCTCGAAGGAGTACACCGTGGTCTCGAAGATGTCCGGGTCGGCCCAGAAGGTGACCGTGGTACCGGTCTCCTTCGTCGCTTCGTGCTGCTCCAGGGGCGCGGTCGGGGCGCCGCCCTTGTAGTCCTGCGTCCACCGGTAGCCGTCGGTCTTGATGTCGACCGAGAGCTTGGTGGAAAGCGCGTTCACGACGGACACGCCGACGCCGTGCAGACCACCGGAGACGGCGTACCCGCCGCCGCCGAACTTGCCGCCCGCGTGCAGCACGGTGAGCACGACCTCGACGGCCGGCTTCTTCTCCACCGGGTGGATGCCCACCGGGATGCCACGGCCGTTGTCGACGACCCGCACACCGCCGTCGGCCAGGATCGTCACGTCGATGGTGTCCGCGTGACCGGCCAGCGCCTCGTCGACCGAGTTGTCGACGACCTCCTGCACCAGGTGGTGCAGGCCGCGCTCGCCCGTCGAGCCGATATACATACCGGGTCGCTTGCGAACCGCGTCCAGACCCTCGAGGACGGTGATGGCGCTGGCGTCGTACGAGGCGGTGACCTCGCCGTGCGCGCCTGCGGCGGTGGACGGGATGTTCTCGTTGGGGTTGCCGGAATCGGCCACGAAGCGCCCTTTCTGGCACAGCACGAGCCAAGCTCTTCGGCGGGTTGCCGGAGCGGCTGCGGCATGTTGCGTTGGTAAGCCTTGATCAGCGTTGCTCAGCTTGTCCCGGACGGTCCCCACGAGTGGGGCGGGATTGGCTTCCAGTCTACCGGTAGCGCCGACAGTGATGGGGGTTTGCCGGTACCTGAGTCCTCATGTGCCGCCCTGAATCCTCCTCTCCCGGGTCCCCATATACGGAGCGGGGCTCCAAGAGGCTCACAGAGGCTCCCAGCGCTTCGGACTGTCAACCCTTGGCTACTTGGGAGTCAGGTCGCAATTCGCAACCGCGTGCGGCCGTACGACACGACGGCCGCCGAGGGTCCCGGAGGACCGCCGACGGCCGTCGATGTGATGTCTGTCACCCACAGGTTTGCGGGGTCATCCGTAGGTGTCACCAGGGCCTGTGCTGCCCGGGGCACGCAGGGGACCGTAGCGCCGCGGGGGACCACCAGGGTTGAGCACTTTGATCATCCGCACGCTGCCCTGGCCCAGGTCCTCATTGAGGCGGGCGACCAACGCGGGCGCGAGGTGACGCAGCTGGGTCGCCCACGCCGTGGAGTCGCACTGCACGACCAGCACCCGCTCGTCCTCGTCGTACTTCTGCGGCACACAGTGCTTGGCGAGGTTCTCCCCGACGATCTCCGGCCAGCGCCCCATCACCCCACCGACCGCCGCCGGCGCCTCCCAGCCCCGCTCACTGATCAGCCGGTTGATCGCCGACCCCAGCGCCATCGGGTCGCGCCCGTCGGCGCGCGCGCCGGAGCGCAGACCGCCCCGCCGCGCCTGCTTCTTCTGCTGCGCCGCGTCCCCCCGCGCGCGTGCCTGCTCCTTGGCCGCTCTGAGCGCCACGCGCGCGAGGTCGATGCCGGAGGGCTCGGGTGCCTTCTGGGGCTCTTCGGTGCTCACGCGCGCTCCACCACCCCACCCGCCACCGAGTACCGCGCCCCGGCCAGCAGATGCGGTACGTCGTCGTCGACCGCCGCCGTCACCAGCACCTGCTCCCCGGGCGCCACCAGCTCCGCCAGCCGCTCCCGGCGCCGGGTGTCCAGCTCGGCGAACACGTCGTCGAGGATCAGCACCGGCTCATTGCCCTCCGCGCGGAGCAGGTCGTACGACGCGAGCCGCAGCGCCAGCGCGTACGACCAGGACTCCCCGTGCGAGGCGTACCCCTTCGCGGGCAGCTGACCGAGTTTGAGCAGCAGATC
This sequence comes from Streptomyces sp., assembly GCA_013361925.1. GTDB lineage: Bacteria > Actinomycetota > Actinomycetes > Streptomycetales > Streptomycetaceae > Streptomyces. Next base: position 2,697 of record JABFXD010000564.1, read on the forward strand.
GTCCCTATGGGGACCGACCAGGGTCACACCCCGCTCGATCTCCTGCTTACGGGCCTCCGCGAGCGCCGCCATCAGCTGCTCATGGAGATCCTCGCGCGTGTGCGCCTCGCCGGGCGCCGACGGCTTGTACTCCAAGGAGATCGGCCCACCGCCGGGCGCCAGCTGCTCGTACGCCTTGTCGGCCAGCGGCTGGATCGCGGCGATCAGGTCGAGCCGCTGGGCGAGCAGCTCGGCGCCCACGCGCGCGAGGTGCTGGTCCCACACGTCGAGGGTGGACAGATCCATGGACCGGCCTCCGTGCCGACGCGCGAGCGCGGCCGACTTCAGCAGGGTGTTGCGCTGCTTGAGCACCCGCTCGTAGTCGGAACGCACACCCGCCATGCGCGGGGAACGGGCGGTGATCAGCTCGTCGAGGAAGCGGCGCCGCTCCCCGGGGTCGCCCTTGACCAGGGCGAGGTCCTCGGGAGCGAAGAGGACGGTCCTGACGATCCCGAGCACATCACGCGGCCTGACCTGCGAGGACCTGTTGATACGGGCCCGGTTCGCCTTGCCCGGGTTCAGCTCCAGCTCGACCAGCTGCTGCCGCTCGCCCTGCCGCACCTGCGCCCGGACGATCGCGCGGTCGGCGCCCATACGGACCAGGGGGGCGTCGGAGGAGACGCGGTGGCTGCCGAGGGTGGCGAGATAGCCGACCGCCTCGACCAGGTTCGTCTTGCCCTGCCCGTTGGGGCCGACGAAGGCGGTGACGCCCGGGTCGAGCGGAACCTCGACCCGGGCGTACGAGCGGAAGTCGGCCAGCGACAGATGCGTGACGTGCATGGTCGGGCGCCGACCTCCCCCGGCTTGTGGGCTGTTCTCAACAGCCCTGTGGATTACTTCTTCTCGACCGCGTGGCCGCCGAACTGGTTGCGCAGCGCCGCGATCATCTTCATCTGCGGCGAGTCGTCCTGACGGGACGCGAACCGCGCGAACAGGGACGCGGTGATCGCCGGCAGCGGCACCGCGTTGTCGATGGCGGCCTCCACGGTCCACCGGCCCTCGCCGGAGTCCTGTGCGTAACCGCGCAGCTTGTCCAGGTGCTCGTCCTCGTCGAGGGCGTTGACGGCGAGGTCGAGCAGCCAGGAACGGATGACCGTGCCCTCCTGCCAGGAGCGGAAGACCTCACGCACGTCGGTGACGGAGTCGACCTTCTCCAGGAGCTCCCAGCCCTCGGCGTAGGCCTGCATCATCGCGTACTCGATGCCGTTGTGGACCATCTTCGCGAAGTGCCCGGCGCCCACCTTGCCGGCGTGCACCGAGCCGAAGTCACCCTCGGGCTTGAGCGCGTCGAAGACCGGCTGCACCTTGGCGACGTTCTCCGCGTCGCCGCCGTACATCAGCGCGTAGCCGTTCTCCAGGCCCCACACGCCGCCGGAGACACCGCAGTCGACGAAGCCGATGCCCTTGGCCGCCAGCTCCTCGGCGTGCTTCTCGTCGTCCGTCCAGCGGGAGTTGCCGCCGTCCACGACCACGTCACCCGGCTCCAGGAGCTCGGCCAGCTCGTCGACCGTCGACTGGGTGGCCGCACCGGCCGGGACCATCACCCACACGACCCGCGGGCCCTTCAGCTTGCCCACAAGCTCTTCCAGGCTGTGGACATCGGCGAGGTCCGGGTTGCGGTCGTATCCGATGACGGTGTGGCCTGCGCGGCGGATCCGCTCGCGCATGTTGCCGCCCATCTTGCCGAGGCCGACGAGACCGAGCTCCATCAGTTGTTCCTTAGGTTGCTGTGGCGTGTGTGGCACCTTCGTACCTACGTCCGAGCCTAAACCCGGACGCTCACGCACACCTGTGGGCATACGCGCTCATACGTACGCCCCCCACCTGCGGATTTTCCCCAGACCCCGAGCTCGTCGTCCACGGCCTGGGGATAACTCCGGCCGCTCGGTCGCTCAGCCGCTGAGTCGCACCGGCATGATCAGGTACTTGTAGGCCTCGTCCGCCTCCGCGTCCAGCGCCGGCTTGCCGCTGAGCAGCGCGGGCTTCGTCGACGTCGTGAAGGACAGCTGGGCGACCGGGGAGTCGATGGCGCTCAGGCCGTCGAGCAGGAAGGTCGGGTTGAAGGCGATCGAGATGTCGTCGCCCTCCAGGTTGGCGTCGACACGCTCCACAGCCTGTGCGTCGTCGCTGGAACCGGCCTCCAGGATCAGCACGCCCTGCTCGAAGCTCAGCCGCACCGGGGTGTTGCGCTCGGCGACCAGGGCCACACGCTTGACGGCCTCCACGAAGGGGGCGGTCTCGATCACGGCGACGGAGTTGAACTCGGTCGGGAACAGCGTGCGGTACTTCGGCAGGTCGCCCTCGAGGAGACGCGTCGTCGTACGCCGCCCGGCGCCCTCGAAACCGATCAGGCCCTCGCCCGCGCCCGAGCCGGAGAGCGCCAGGATGACGCTGTCGCCGCTCGTGAGCGCCTTGGCGGTGTCCAGGAGCGTCTTGGCGGGCACCAGGGCCACCGCGGACGCCTCGGGGTTCTCCGGCTTCCACAGGAACTCACGGACCGCGAAGCGGTAGCGGTCGGTGGAGGCCAGCGTGACGGTGTCGCCCTCGATCTCGATGCGCACACCGGTCAGCACGGGCAGCGTGTCGTCACGGCCGGCCGCGATGGCGACCTGGGAGGCGGCGGAGGCGAAGACCTCACCGGGGACGGTGCCGGTCGCGGTGGGCATCTGCGGCAGCGCCGGGTACTCCTCCACAGGCAGGGTGTGGAGGGTGAACCGGGAGGAGCCGCAGACCACGGTCGCCCGTACACCGTCTGTGGAAATCTCGACCGGGCGGTTGGGCAGGGCGCGGCAGATGTCGGCGAGCAGCCGGCCGGAGACCAGGACCGTGCCCTCCTCCTCGACCTCGGCCTCGACGCTGACCCGCGCGGAGACCTCGTAGTCGAAGCTGGACAGGCTCAGCTGGCCGTCCTCGGCCTTCAGCAGCAGGCCGGCGAGGACAGGCGCCGGCGGACGGGCCGGGAGGCTGCGTGCCGCCCAGGCAACTGCCTCCGCGAGTACGTCGCGTTCCACCCGGATCTTCACTGTTGCCGCCTCCTGCTGTTGCCGGCGCTTCGCTCTGCCTGGCCTCGTCGTCTGTCTCGGTGTCGTCGGCCCCAGTGCGGGGAAGGACACCGGGGAACAGTCTGACGCACCCCACTGACAGTAGGTGCCTCTCGGGGTCAAGTCGTGACGAGGGGCGGTCGGGGGCCGGACAGCGAGTTGTGCACAGGACCCCCTTCGAAACGGATTCCCAGCTCTCTCTAGTTGGGAGTAGTAGTAGGGGCTGTGGATACGGTGGATAACTCCGTTTTCCCAGGTCAGACCGGAAATTTTGTCCACTGACCCTGTGGGCGGAGACGGTGGACAACTCGGGGTCTCTGTGGAGAACAGAAAGTTCTGCACACGCCGTGCACAGCCTGAGGTGAGTTCTCCCCAGCTGCGTCCCCAGCTTTCCCCACGTTTCCCACACCCCGACCCGGCACCTTCGTGTGACGGCTTTCACTCGACCCGGTGAGCTGCCGCGTCGCGTTGCCGAACAGTGGACAGGCATGTGGAGAAGCTGGGGATCGCTGGGGACAACCTGGCTCAGCCTGTGGGTTGCCGGTGGACAACTTGATGCACAGCCTGTGGATCTTTTCTTCGTCCACAGTCTGTGGAGATCGCTCGTCCACGAATCCACAACCACTTGACCTGGCCTGATGGTCTTTCAACAAGCTGCCTGTGGATGGCGATCTGGACAACTTGGCAGTCCCCAGGATGTGGACGGCAGAAAGTCACCGAATCTGTGGAGAGAGGCCGTAACCCGGCGGCTAATCGAACAGCGGGCTACGAGGACATGACGGCGGACATGACGGCGGACTGGTCGCAGGACGGGGGACGGAACGGCGGCGGCATGACGAAGGGCGCCCCGGGACCGTGTCCCCGGGCGCCCTGGACGCCGTGTGTACGCCTGTGTCAGCCGTTCTTGATGCGGTTGGTCAGCTCGGTGACCTGGTTGTAGATGGAGCGCCGCTCGGCCATCAGATTGCGGATCTTGCGGTCCGCGTGCATGACGGTCGTGTGGTCGCGGCCGCCGAACAGGGCACCGATCTTCGGCAGGGAGAGATCGGTGAGCTCGCGGCACAGGTACATGGCGATCTGCCGGGCGGTCACCAGCGCGCGCCCGCGCGAGGTGCCGCACAGGTCCTCGACGGTCAGGCCGAAGTAGTCCGCCGTCGCGCCCATGATCGCCGTCGAGGTGATCTCGGGAGCCGAGTCCTCGCCGCCGGGGATCAGGTCCTTGAGGACGATCTCCGTCAGGCCCAGGTCCACCGGCTGCCGGTTGAGCGACGCGAACGCCGTCACCCGGATCAGCGCGCCCTCCAGCTCACGGATGTTGCGTGAGATCCGGGAGGCGATGAACTCCAGTACCTCCGGCGGGGCGTTGAGCTGCTCCTGGACCGCCTTCTTGCGCAGGATCGCGATCCGGGTCTCCAGCTCGGGCGGCTGGACGTCGGTGATCAGACCCCACTCGAAACGGTTCCGCAGCCGGTCCTCCAGTGTCACCAGCTGCTTGGGCGGCCGGTCGCTGGAGAGCACGATCTGCTTGTTCGCGTTGTGGAGCGTGTTGAAGGTGTGGAAGAACTCCTCCTGCGTCGACTCCTTGTCCGCGAGGAACTGGATGTCGTCGACGAGCAGGATGTCCATCTCGCGGTACCGCTTGCGGAAGCTGTCGCCCTTGCCGTCGCGGATGGAGTTGATGAACTCGTTGGTGAACTCCTCCGAGCTCACGTACCGCACGCGCGTGCCGGGGTACAGGCTGCGCGCGTAGTGCCCGATCGCGTGCAGCAGGTGCGTCTTGCCGAGCCCCGACTCCCCGTAGATGAACAGGGGGTTGTACGCCTTCGCGGGCGCCTCGGCGACGGCCACCGCGGCCGCGTGCGCGAAGCGGTTGGAGGCGCCGATGACGAAGGTGTCGAAGAGGTACTTCGGGTTCAGGCGTGCGGTGGGCTCACCGGGGCCGCTCGCGGGCGCGGGCTTCGCGGCGAGCGGGCCGGGAGCGCCGCCGGCCGAGGGCAGTGCGGAGCCACCGTGTCCCCCGCGGTGCGCGTGCCCGCCGCCGGAGGGCGACTCGGGCAGCTCGCGGCGCGGGCCGGGCTGGTCGTAGTCGTCGCGACGGGGACCGGGCTGGTCGTAGTCGTCACGGCGCGGGCTCGGCTTGTCGTAGTCGTCGCGCCGGGGCTGGTCGTAGTCCGCGCGCTGCTGGTCGTAGGACGGGCGGTCCATCGGCTGCGGGCGGTAGTCCTGGGAGGGCGAGGCGTACGCGTCCTTGGGGTACGGCTCCTGGGAGTACGGCTCCTGTCCGGACGGCGTGGCGTACGGGTCGCGCTCGGGGAAGCCGAGGCGCGGCTGCTGCCAGCTGTACTCGTCCTGCTGGGGACGGGGCCAGGCGCCGGGCTCGGGACGCTGGTACTCGCCCGGGTAGGCGGGGCGGGCCGTGGGGAGCTGGTCGCCGGGGCCGCCGGGGAGTTGCTCGGCGCGGCCCGGCTGGCGGTCGTCGGCGCGGTGGCGGCCGTAGCCCTCGTACGGATGGTCGTACTGGCCGCCGTCGTACTTGTTTCCCTGGCCGCCCTGGTTGTCGTACTGGCCGCTCTGGTTGTCGTACGGACCGTTCTGGCCGTCGTACTGGCCGGCGGGGAGCTCGGGCTCCTCGTAGCGCGGCTGAGGGCGGGGCGGCTGGGGTGCCGGTGGGGCCGGGGGTTCGCCGGCGGAGTCGTCGACGGTGATCGCGATCCGGATCGGGCGGCCGCACTCGCGGCTCAGGGTGTCGCTGACGATCGGGGCGAGGCGGCCTTCGAGCACGCCCTTCGCAAACTCGTTCGGTACCGCGAGCAGGGCGGTGTCCGCGACGAGCGCGAGCGGCTGGCAGCGGCGGATCCAGTGCTCGTCCTTGACCTCCACGCCCTGCCCGCGGCCCTCGCCGAGGAGCTGCTCCAGTACTCGTGGCCACACTGCGGCAAGATCGGCAGGTACGTCAGCCACAGGGCACGCTCTCTCACAGGTCCCACGAACGTGTGATGGTGGGACGGGTCGGGATCTACACCGCGGGGCGCGGGGGACAAAGGAACGAATCGGAGTTCAGCCACGGTAGTCAGGGCGACGGGTGCGGTTCAAGTTGTTGTCCCCAGCCTGTGGATAGTGTCTCCCGGTGACCGCTGGTTTGACCGGATGGCGTAGCCGCGCGTACCGTAACCAGGTCGAGTTGTCGATGGCTGCTGCCGCCTGCCTCCGATGGGCACAGATCGCGTCAGGTGATCGGGAAGCGGTGCACTCGGGCGTAAGCGAGAGCTACTCGTGGGCGCACGGTGACAGCCAGGACGGCACCCGCCACCACCGATTGATTTCTGGAGCCCCCGAGTGAGCAAGCGCACCTTCCAGCCGAACAACCGCCGTCGCGCCAAGACCCACGGCTTCCGCCTGCGGATGCGTACCCGTGCCGGTCGCGCGATTCTCGCGAACCGCCGTGCCAAGGGTCGCGCCAGCCTGTCCGCCTGATTCCGGTCAGGTCATGCCATCGTGCTGCCCACCGAGAACCGGCTGAGGCGGCGCGAGGACTTCGCGACCGCGGTACGACGAGGGCGCCGGGCAGGCCGCCCGTCCCTCGTAGTCCATCTTCGTAGCGGTGCAACGGACCCGCACGCGCCTGGGGAGAGCGCTCCCCCGACGCGTGCGGGTTTCGTCGTGAGCAAGGCCGTG
>JABFXD010000664.1 GCA_013361925.1 Streptomyces sp.
AGACCGCCTCGCGGCGGAAGAACCCCGGCCAGGAGGAGAACTGCCGCTCGGGCAGGGGCGGTTCGTAGCCCGTCTCGTAGCCGTCGTCGACCCGGTGCCCGACGCCGACACGGATGCCGTCGTCGGGGCCCGCCCGCAGGCCGCCGGCGTAGCTGGCGAACGCGGGGCTGGTCAGCTGCTCGTCCTCGGTGAGGTCGAAGAACTCGCCGGGTACGAACCGCTCGGGCAACGAGGGAAGTCCGGCGGCGGGCCTCGGCGTGCCGAGGGTGATCTCCGTGATCGTCCAGGTCTGCACCGGCACCGGCCGCCGTTCGAACCGGGAGATCGGCACGCCCAGCGGCACGGCGTGCTGGGTGACGCGCAGGGTGGCGTCGGGGTGGACGAGGCTCCCCTGGTTCAGCTTCTCGGTCGCCGCGGGCGTGAACACGAGCGCCGTGCGCTCCTCGGCGGGCCGTTCCGCCGCCCAGGCCTTCGCCCGCGCCAGCTCCGCGGTGAGCGCCTCGATCGGCGGACGCGCGGGCTGTTGCCCGACCGCGGGCGGTGAGCCCCAGCGGACGTCGAAGTCCAGCTCGACGTCCCAGAACAGCACCGAGATGCTGCCGGTGCCGAAGGCGTGCCACGGTGCCGGACCCTCCAGGGTGAAGTCGAGGCCGATGCCGGCCAGTCGGCGGCCGAAGGCGCGCACCGCCACCCCGGCGCGTACGTGGACCGAGAACGCGAACGGGTCGAACACGAACAGGGCGTCAAGGCCGAGCCAGCCCTGCACCCCGCAGCCGGCGATCGAGGCGTCCAACTGCACCTGGCCGCCGAACATCAGCGCGTTGGAGGTGATCGCGAAGTAGGCCTCCATCCGCAGTCCGAACCCGTTGCCCGGGGCCAGGTCGACCTGGAGCCGGCGCAGCGCGGGCACCCGGGCGGGCCGGGTGTAGCGGGGGTGGAAGCCACCGGCGGACAGGACGAACTCCGGCTGCGCGCCGCCGCGTACCAGCAGATACAGCTCGCCCCGCACGGCGAGTCCGACGATCCACGAGCCGGACAGCGACACCAGCAGTTCGACCAGCGGGACGGACGGTTCGAGCCGGCCGAGGACGCTCGCCTGCAACCGGATGAGCGGCGCCGCCGGGTCGGGCAGCCCGACCAGCAGCCGTCCCACCAGCACCGCGCGGGCCGGGGCGGGCAGTTCCAGGATCAGGGCGCCGGACAGCGACACCATCCGTCCGCCCCAGGTGATGCGGACCATCGGTCCGACCAGGAAGCGCCCGGTGGCGACCGGGAAGGCGGCACCGAGGGAGCCGGTGATCTCCTGGGCGCGTTCCACCACGCGGTCCGGGAACAGCACGTGGTCGGCGTTGCCGTCGCAGACCAGTTGCTGAAGGGCGGTGATGTCCGCGCGCCGGTTGACGCCGACCAGGCCGCCGACCGCGTCCAGCGCGAACCCGAGGCCCAGTTGGATGCCGGGGGCCGGGAACTGGGCGGAGAGCAGCACCAGGAAGCTGGTGGGGGCCTTTCCGTCGGGCGGCCGGAACAGCGCGACGGCCTGCACCCGCAGCACCCCGAGGTCGACGGAGATGAGCCCCGCGTACCCCTGGTCCGGGGTCCGCCGCACCACACCGCCGCCGGAGACGGGTGGCAGCTTCAGCTCGGTGCCGATGCCGTCCGGGAACAGTTCACGCAGCCGACTCGGGTCGACGCCCGGGCGGGTCGCCGGGGAGAACGCCACGGGCAGGTCGATTCCGGCGCCGTCCAGGAAGACCCGCAGGGGCAGTCCCGGCAGCCCGGCGGTGGCGGACACGGAAAGGGCGAGCCGTGGCCCGCCCGCGTCGGAGGTCAGTTCCAGGGCAGCGCCCCGGGTGGACACACAGGGCGCGTTCACCCGCAGCGGGAGGGGGACGCGCAGCGCGCCGCTGCCCGTGAAGCGCAGGCCCTCGGCCCTGTCCGCCCGGAGGGTGACGTCGACCGGTCCGGAGCCGTCGGACATCGGGCTGCCGCCGCCGAGGCCGACCAGCCGGGCCAGTGCGGCCGGCAGGACCGCGGCGGTGAGCCGGCGCAGTTCGACCTCGACGGCCGCGGGCACTCCCGGGGCCGCGGTGACCTTGAGACCGATTCCGTCGACGCCGATGCCCGGCCCTTCGGTCATTCCGGCGGCCAGTCGTCCGGTGCGCTGGAGCGTGATCGTCGCGGTGCCGCCGGGCGGCGCGGG
>JABFXD010000556.1 GCA_013361925.1 Streptomyces sp.
TTGACGATCTCCAGCCGGAAGCCGACCCCCCGGACCGCCTCGATGGTGATCGCGCCCGCCAACTTCCGCCGCAGCGCCGCCACATGCACATCCAGCGTCTTCGTCGGGCCGAACCAGTTCGCGTCCCAGACCGCTTCCATGATCTGCTCGCGCGACATCAGCGCGCCCGGCTCCTCGGTGAGGAAGGCCAGCAGGTCGTACTCCTTGGGAGCGAGGGCCACCTCCTCGCCGTCCAGCCGGACCCGGGCCGCCTTGCGGTCGACGGTGAGACGGTCGCCGTACCGGTCGGGGCCGGCCGCGACGTCCGCCTTCGGCTGGGCACGCCGCATCACCGCCCTTATCCGCGCGATGACCTCCCGTACCCCGAACGGCTTGGAGACGTAGTCGTCCGCGCCGAGCTCAAGGCCGACCACCCGGTCCGTCTCGTCGCTGCGCGCGCTGATCACGATGATCGGCACGTTGCCGCGCTCACGCAGCGCCTTGCACACGTCGAGGCCGTCGGTGTCGGGCAGACCGAGATCGAGGAGTACGACGTCGTAGGGCTCGTCGTGCTTCAGGGCGGCGCCGCCCGTGGTGACCCAGGCCACCTCGAAGCCGTAGCGCAGCAGTCCTCGCCGCAGGGACTCGGCGACCGGTTCATCGTCTTCCACCAGCAGTACGCGCACAGGCGAACCATAGTGCTTGAAGTTTAAAGACGGCCGGTCACCGAGGCCCTCAGGGCGTGGTCACCACATGACCGGCAGGCGCTCCGGGAGGCGCTTCATGAAGCCGGTGCGCCACACCAGCTGCTCGATCGGCACCGCGAGGCGGAATCGGGGCATCCGCTCCAGCAGCGCCTCCAGGGCGATCTCGGCGTGCCGCCGGGCGAGGGCGGTCGCCGGGCAGTAGTGCCGGCCGCCGCCGAAGGACAGGTGCGCGGCGCTGTTGGGGCGGGTGAGGTCGACGAGGTGCGGGTCGGGGAAGGCGGCCGGGTCGAAGTTCGCGCCCTCGACGAGGACGAGGACCAGCTCGCCCGCCCTGACCTGGACCTCCCCCAGGCGTACGTCCTCCAGGGCCAGCCGCGGCAGTCCGTCCCCGATCGACAGGTTGATCCGCAGCAGCTCCTCCACCGCCGCCGGGATCCGCCCGGGGTCGGCGACCAGCTCGGCCCGCAGCTCCCGGTGCTGGAGCAGCGAGACCAGGGCCATGGTCAGGAACCCGGCGGTGGAGACGACCCCCGCGCCGAACATCGTCACGCCGACCGTCGCGAGCATCTCGTCGGTGAGATGGGCGTAGTCGGGGTCGGTGCGCAGGGCGGCCAGCTCGGCCATCAGGCCGTTCGTCACCGGGTCGTCCAGCCGCTCGGTCATGTACGCGATGTCCCGGTCCCAGTTGAGCCGGGCCCCGGCCACCGGGCACGCCGAGTTCATGAACGCCAGGTCCAGGCTCCGCATCAGCCGCGGGGCGTCCGCCCGCGGGATGCCGAGGATCCGGCAGTGCATGCCGGCCGAGTACGGGTCGGCGAAACCGCCCCGCAGGTCCACCGGAGCACCCTCGCGGACGAGACCGTCGACGAGCTCACCGGCGTACCCCCGCATCCAGTCCACCAGCCCCGGCGACTTCGGATTCAGGGCCTTCAGTACGGCCTTGCGCAGCCCGGCGCCCGTGATGTTCCCCATGTTGTTGACGACCTCGGGCGGGATCGTCAGCGCGTACTGCCGGGGCACGCCCGGCGCCGAGGTGTCCTTGAGGCTGAAGCGGGGGTCTTCGAGGACCTGCTTGCACAGGGCGTACGACGACACGAGCCAGGCCTCGTCGCCCGCGATGGTGCGGACCCGGCGTACGGGGGAGCTGAACCGCAACTCCTCGACCTCGGCCGGGAGCTGGTCGCCGCGCCAGGAGAACGGGAAGTCGATGAGGGTGTCAGCGGACAACGCGCACCTCCTCGGCGGGCGTCACGATCGCGTGGCCCTGGTTGCGGGAGGCGCGCAGGCCGGCGCCGGGGGCGTAGAGGAGCTCGGCCATCGGCAGCAGCTGGTGGTAGCAGTTCAGGGAGGACGGGACGCCCAGGATCGCCGGGGTGTCCAGGAAGAGCGGCGCCTCGGCGCAGACGTACGCCATGCAGACCCGGCGCTGGGCCTCGGTCACGTCCGTCACCTTGCCGGCGAGGAAGGTGCCGACGAGCTGTTCGCAGGTCGTGCGGAACTCGTCGTCGGTGG
>JABFXD010000214.1 GCA_013361925.1 Streptomyces sp.
GCGGCCTCGGGCACATCCACGCGGACAACGGGCTCGCCCGACGCGCCCTGCGCGATCTCGAGGTCGGCATCGCCTCCGGCCGCTTCACCGCCCTCGACCCCGTCGTGGCCCTCACCGCCCTGGGCGGCACCCTGCTGGCCCTGCTGGAGCTGCGGTTCGCCCGCCCCGAGGTCGACGGCGACGAGGCGGCGGTGAACCTCGCCGAAATGGTGCTGCGCATGCTGGGTGTGCCGGCGGACGACGCCCACGAGGTCGCCCGGCGCCCCTTGCCCGACCTCGGCTGACCTCGACCGACCTCAACCGGACGACGACTCGGGACGGAAGGTGACCGAGCGGCCCGTGAAGCGGGCGTCGATCCCGTCCTCGGTGGTGGTGACCGAACGCAGACGCAGTCCCTGGGGAACGGCCCGCAGCGCAATGGGCTCGTCCAGGGTTTTGTCGAGCAGTGATCTCAGCGGCGGCAGCAGGTCACCCCGCTCCGCGCGCAGGTCGGTGAAGGCGATGCGGTTGCCGCTCGCCGCCGAGACGGCCGCGCTCACGGTCACGTCGCCGGCGAGGGGCAGAGTCGCGGTCGCGTCGACCCGGCCCGCCCCGTCGCCCCACGACACCTCCACACCGAGCGCGCTCGACACGTCCGCGTACGACAGATGGGCGGTCGCCTCAACGCTGCGGGCGTGCGCTTCGTCGGCGCTCCCCGAGGCCTTCAGCCCGTCCATCCCGACCGTCAGCCTCGTCACCGGCAGCGGCCGGGTCGTGCCGTTCGCCGGGATGTCATGGGCGGTGAGATCGACATGGTCCAGGCTGCCGCGGGCCAGCTGGGCCAGCACGGGAAAGCCGCTGACGTGCACCGACGGCCGATCGACGGTCCCCATTCCGTCCTGGAACGCCTGCGCCGTACGGCTCTCCGCGCGCCCTGCCGCGACCCGGTCGACCGCGACGGCACCGAGGAGCAGGGCCGCCAGAGGCGCGGCGACGACGATCAGACGCCGCCTGGTCCGGGTCGGGGGGCTGACGTACACGGTTCCGTCGCCGTAGTAGGGCTCACCGACGTACTCCTCGCCGTGCTGGGACTGGTACACGCTTCTCCTCTTCGGGTGCCTGGGAAGTGTTCGGTGACGCCTGGGCAAGCGGCTCAGGATTCATCGCCTCCGGGGCGGACGAGCCCGTGGACACATGTCGCGGCGCGCTGCCCGTCCACGCCCATCGCGATCAGGGCGGCGGTCGCGGTGCCCGTGCCGTCGTCGCTCCAGAGCCCGCTGTTCACACAGTCCAGGAGCCCCAGCAGGTGCCCCTCCAGTGCCCGGGCCAGCACTACCGGCGGAATACCGGCCTGGAAAGCCCCCTGCCGCTGCCCTCGGGCGATGATCGTCCCCGCCATGTCGCGCGCGGGGGCGAGGACTTCGGCGACCCGCTCGGGCCCCAGGTCCTGCGGGGCGAGGCGGAGCAGGATGCGGTAACGGTCACCGACGGGCCACACCGCGAGGACGAACAGCGCCAGCTCCGTAGCGGCGTCCGCCGCCTGCTCCCGCGGAGCGGCGAGTGCCCGACGCAGCGCCTGTGCGGCCTCCTCCACCAGTCCCTCGACGAGTGCGGCCCGGCCGTGGAAGTGGCCGTAGACCGTACGGCGCACCACGCCTGCCGCCTCGGCGATGTCACCGAGGCTGCTGTCCGGGTCGCGGCCGAGTTCCTGCCGAGCCGCTTCGAGAATGCGGGCCCGGGTGAGCGGGGTTCGGCCGCGCTCCAGGGCGGCGGGAACGGGTGCGTGGGTCATGTCGGACCTCCGGTTCGGCGGGGAGGGCGGCTCGATAGTTGCACACCACTGAGCAATAAACTAGTCTGCACATCCATGGGCAATTAACTGCCCGAGGTGCCGCGCCCCTCTTGGCCGCGCCCGCACCGGTCCCCTCGATCCGCACCCCCGAAGCCCCGCTTCCCCCCTCCTGCCGAGGAGCCCCACGATGCCGCTCTTTGCGAAGACACCCGTCGAGAAGATGACCGAGCCCTACCCCCGGCGCTGGTGGGCGCTGCTGGTGCTCTGCCTGAGCCTGCTGATCGTCGTCATGGCGAACACCTCGCTGATCGTGGCCGCCCCCGACATGACCAGGGACCTGGGGCTGAGCAGCAGCGACCTGCAGTGGGTCATCGACGGCTACACCGTCCCCTACGCCGCGCTGATGCTCGTGCTCGGCGCTATCGGAGACAAGTACAGCCGTCGCGGGGCCCTGGTCCTGGGCCTGCTGATCTTCGTCGGCGGCTCGGTCATGGGCGGCCTGGTCGACGAGACGAGCCTCGTGATCGTCGCCCGCGCGATCATGGGCGTCGGCGCCGCGGTCGTCATGCCGGCCACGCTCTCGCTGCTCGTCGCGATCTTCCCGCGGGCCGAGCGCGCCAAGGCCATCACCGCCTGGTCCGCGACCTCCGGCCTCGCGATCGCCGCCGGCCCGCTGGCCGCCGGCTGGCTGCTGGAGAACCACGCCTGGGGCTCCACGTTCCTGATGAACGTCCCCCTCGCCGTCCTCGGCGTCGTGGGCGCGCTGCTCCTGGTGCCGCCGTCGAAGGCGGAGGACATGGGGCGGATCGACTACGTCGGCGGTCTGCTGTCGATCGTCTCGGTGGGTTCCCTGGTCTACGCGACCATCGAGGGCCCGCACTTCGGCTGGGGCGTCGGTCCGATCTCCGCGGCCGTCGTCGCCGGAGTGGGTCTGCTGGCCTTCGTGGCCTGGGAGTTGAGGCACCCGAACCCGATGCTGAACGTCCGCAAGTTCACCGAGCGTCCCTTCAGCGGCTCGATGCTCGCCGTGCTGTTCTTCTTCTTCGGCACCTTCGGCTCGATCTACTACTCCACCCAGTTCCTGCAGTTCGTCCTCGGCTACGACGCCCTGGAGACCGGCATCCGCCTGCTGCCGCTGGCCGGCGCCGTGTTCGTCGGTGCCGCGGTCACCGGACGGATCGCCCCGAAGCTGGGCGTGAAGCTGGTGGTCGGCGCCGGCATGGTCATCGGCACGATCGGCGTCCTCCTGCTCACGCGGATCGAGTCGGGCTCGACCTACACCGACTTCCTGGCGCCCCTGCTGCTGCTCGGCTTCGCCATCGGCCTGAGCCTCTCCCCCGCCACCGACACCATCATGGGCTCCTTCCCCGAGTCGGAACTCGGTGTCGGCGGTGGCGCCAACGACACGGCCCTGGAACTGGGTTGCGCCCTGGGCATCGCCATCCTGGGCTCGCTGCTCGCCACGTCCTACAAGGACAAGCTGACCGACCTGGTCGGCGGCCACCTCCCGGCCGGCGCGCTGGACACGGCCAAGGACTCGGTGGGCGGCGGCATCGCGGTCGCCGAGCAGGTCGCCAAGAACCCCCAGGGCGGCGCCGAACAGGCCCAGACCCTGCTCGGCGCGGTGCACGAGTCCTTCGCCCACGCCATCGCCCACACCAGTCTCGTCGGCGGCATCATCATGGCCGTCGGCACCCTGATCGTCATCGCCGTCCTGCCCGGCCGCGAGCACGCGGCGGAGGAAGCCGCGCGGACGACGGAGGAGCAGACCGAGACCGTGCACGCCTGACTCACGCACACCGCAGGCCGGAACCCGGCCTGCGGCGCTGACACCGTCCGGGGACCTACGTCGCTCGTCACAGGCACCGAACCGGCGCGCACGACCGGCACGCTCCCTTTCACGAGGGTGGGGTGCACTGGGGTGCACATACCTCGACCACGGCAGCCGAACTCCATGGTCGAGCGGTCCCTGTTCAGCGCCTTCACCCACACGCGTCCGGCCGTGCCCGAGGAGCGCCTGCTGGAGACGCTCGTCCCGGTCTTCATGGGCGTGATCTACGGGCGTGCCCAGGGGTGAAGCTCCGAGTCCCCAGCGTCCGTACACACGACTGACAAGAAGCTGTCACACGGAGACCGGAATGCGTCTTCGGCCGGCGCCCGTTCTGACGGACATGACTACAGGAGTAGCGCTCAACGCGTCCGACGCGCCCAACCAGGTCGACGCCACCGTGGAACTCGCCCAGGAGGCGGCCGAGTTCGGACTCGGCTCGGCCTGGTTCGGGCAGACCTTCGGCGCGGACTCGCCCCAGCTCGCGGCGATCGTCGGGCGAGCGGTCCCGGGGCTACAGGTCGGCACCTCCGCGATCCCCGTCTTCGGCCGCCACCCGCTGCTCGTCTCCAGCCAGGCCCAGACCGCGCAGGCCGCGACCCACGGCCGCTACCACCTCGGGCTGGCTCTGGGCACCAAGCTGCTGACGGAGACGGGCTTCGGCCTGCCCTTCGAACGGCCCATCGCCCGGCTGCGTGAATTCCTCACCGCCCTGCGGCAGTTGACCGAGACCGGCACCGCCGACTTCCACGGTGAGCTGCTCACGGCCACCACACCCGTTCCGGCACGGGTGCCGGGCGCCGAGAACGGCGTCCCCGTGCTGGTCGCCGCCATGGGGCCACAGGCCCTCAGGGTCAGCGGCGAGCTGGCGGACGGGATCCTGCCCTATCTGGCGGGACCTCGTGCCCTGGCGGACCACATCGTGCCCGCCCTGACCGCGGCGGCCGAGGCCGCGGGCCGCCCCGCCCCCAGGGTCGTGGCGTTGGTGCCCGGCGTGGTCACCGATGACGTCGACGCGGTGCGCGAGAAGGCCACCGAGAACCTCGCCTTCTACGAGCAGATCCCGTCCTACGCGCGGGTCATCGAACTCTCCGGTGGCCGACGGGCCGCCGACCTGGCCGTGATCGGCGACGAGAAGACGGTCGAGGCCGAGATACGCCGTTACCGCGACGCCGGCGCCACCGAGGTCGTGTTCTCGGGCACCGAGATCGCGGGAGACGCCGACCGCCGACGCACTTGGCGCCTGCTCGGCGAACTGGCCGGCTGAGTACGCGGTTCGCCCCGCGCGGGGCGCGACGGGTGATGCCCGTCCAGCGGGCGATCAGGCGCGGTCGTGCAGGGTGATCCGGTATCCGTCGGGGTCGGCGAAGGTGAAGGTGCGGCCGAAGGGGCCGTCGATCGGTGCGGAGACGATGGTGTGGCCGTCGGAGGCGAGTGCGTCGTGGATGGCCTGGACGTCGGTGGCGTGGAGCCAGATCGCGGCGCCGACGCCGGGCTGGGCGACGGATGCGAGGTCGGTGCCGGGGATGACGTCGCGCAGTGCGAACGTGATCGGCTTCGTCTCGAAGACCACGGCGTGCGGCGGCCCGGCCGGCGAACGGACGACGCCCAGGTACTGCTCGTAGAACGCCTGTGACGCGTCGAGGTCGCGTACTTGGAGCGAGATGAAGTCAGGGCCGGTGACGGGCACGATGAGGCTCCTTACGGTCGTGTCAGTTTTCTGACATGCCGCAAGCTATGTCAGAATACTGACATGAGTCAAGAAGGTGTCGGCGTCGACCTGGAGACGTCACTGGGTTACCTGCTCAAGGAGGCGTCGAGCGCCCTGCGCACGGCCATGGAGGACGTGCTGCGGCCGCTCGGGATGAGCGTGACGCATTACTCCTGCCTCGAACTGCTCGCGCAGCGGCCGGGTTTGTCGAACTCCGAGCTGGCGCGGGGCGCGTTCGTGACACGGCAGACCATGAATGTGCTGCTCCAGGCCCTGGAACGCGACGGTTACGTGAGCAGGCCCGCGGAGGCGCCCGTCGGGAAGGCACTTCCCACGCGGCTCACACCTCGCGGCCGACGAAGCCTTGAGCGGGCGAGCGCGGCCGTCCGGTCCGTCGAGGCCAGGATGCTGGCCGACCTCACCGAGGCCGAGCAGGCACAGGCGTTCCGGATCCTCCAGGGCATGGTCCGTTCCCTGCGTGGCGACGGCGCGGGCACATAGCCCGTCCCACGGCGCGCGCCCCGCCCCGTTCGCACGGGCGCCCGCGGGCACCGCGCGTCGCGCCTTCCTCACAGAAGGGGGCGCGCTCGCGGTGCGCCGGAGGCGGTCAGGCGTCGACCGTCTCGCGCCGCGTGGCCGGCTGGGCCGACGCGGCGATACGGGCCGCGCGGTCCGGCATGGTGAAGGCGAACAGCGCGGCGACGGCGGAGACGGCCGCGAGCACGAGGTAGGCGTGCTGGAAGGCGGAGACGGGCGGATGGGCGTCGGCGCCCGTGCCGACCGCGGTGGCCGAGGCCAGCACGACGGTGACCACCGCGGGGGCGGCGGCGTTGGCGGCCTGCCGTACGACGGTGTTGAGGGTCGAGGCGTGCGAGACGTCGGCCTTCGCTATGGCGGTGAACGAGGCCACCGTGGTGGGCATGAAGACCCCGCCCATGGCCGCGCCGAGCAGGAACATCAGCCCCCGGAACGCCCACAGCGAGGACTCCGCGTCCAGCCGGGAGAAGGCGACCAGCACCAGCGCCACCCCGAGCAGTCCGCAGCCGGCGATGCGGCGCGGGCCGACCCTGGCGTAGAGCGGGCCGACGAGCTGGACGGTGAGCAGCACGCCGAGGGCCTCGGCGAAGGTGGCGGAACCGGACTCCCAGGCGCTCAGCCCCAGGCCCTCCTGGAGGAAGAGCGGGCCGAGGAACATCGCCCCCATGAACCCGATGAAGCCGATGAAGGCCGTGATGTTGGTGTCGCGGAACAGCCGGTCGGCGAAGAGGCGGACCCGCAGGGCGGGTTCGGGCACCCGCAGCTCGACCACCACGGCCGCCGCCAGCAGGGCCGCGCCGCCGATCAGCGCGGACAGCACCAGCGGACTCCCCCAGCCCATCTCGGCGCCCTCGCTGACACCGAACATCAGCCCCGCGGTGCCGAACGCGGTGAGCACCAGGCCCGGCACGTCGAGGCGCCCGGGGACGTGGTCCCGGTGCCGGTCGAGGAAGAGCAGCCCGAAGACCAGGACCGCGGCGCCGATCGGGAGGTTGGCGTAGAACACCCAGCGCCAGGACATGTGGTCGACGAGCCAGCCGGCCCCCATCGGAGCCAGGGCGGGTGCCACCTGCTGCGGGATGATCATGTAACGGGAGACCTTGACCTGCTCGGACAGGCTGAAGGTGCGGTAGAGCAGGGCGGCGGTGACCGGCAGCAGAATGCCGGCCGCCAGGCCCTGGAGGGCGCGCCAGGCGACGAGTTCGCCGAGCGAGCCGGCCGCGCCGCAGAGCCCGGAGGCGAGGGTGAAGACGGCGAACGAGACGAGTACCGTGCTCCGGCCGCCGAAGCGGTCACCGAGCCACGCCGAGACGGGGACGGCCAGGCCGACACAGACGGGGTAGACCACGACGACGGCGTCCAGGCCCGCGGTGGCGAGCCCGAAGTCCCGTCCGATCGAGGGCAGGGCGATAGTGGTCCCGGCTCCGTCCACGATGGACATGAACGCGGTGACCACACAGACGATGGGGACGACGATGCGCTGGTTGAGACGTACGGACACATGCTGAGCATACTCAGTATGAGTAACCTCAGTGTTTCCTGCGGTGTTTCCTGCGGTGGTTCCAGCGGTGCTTCCTGGAGCCTCCCGCCGCCCGCATGCGATAGGAACGGACACGCGGCGCACAGCAGTTGTGGCCCGTGAAGACATGCCGACGAGGACAGGAGCCACGGTGAGGGACGTACCGGGCAGCAGCGATCCACTGATCGACGAGATGTTCGCCACCACCCAGCGGCTGCGCTCCTACGTCGACGGACGGCTGGCCGAGAAGGGCACGTCCGTGGCGCGGCTGCGCGCCCTGCGCTTCCTCGCCCACACCGCCGAGCCGATGCGGATGCGCGACCTCAGCGACATGCTGGGCATCGCCGCCCGCACCGCGACCAGCCTGGTCGACGCCCTGGAGCGGGACGGCCTGGTGGCACGGCTGCCCCACCCGACCGACCGCCGCGCCCACCTCCTCGCCCTCACCGACGCGGGCCGCTCCCGCCACCAGGAGGCGGAGGACCTGGACCGCGAGGCCCTGAGCACGGCCACCAGCGCGCTCACCGCCGAGGACCGCACCACCCTGCGCACCCTGCTCGGCCGGATCCGCGACACGGTCGAGGCCGCCCCACGGCACCCCCGGCCCGCCGATGATCGCTAGTCACGTGAGCCGGCCGAAGCGAAGGCAGGAACGAAGGGTTGTGTACGCCGGTTCAGGAGCGTACGTCGACGTAGTCGCCGGCGGCCTTGGCCGGACCGGTGGTGGTGGAGCCGGTGAAGTTCCAGCGCCAGTAGCCGTCCTTGACCGCCTTGACGGTGGTGCGCAGCGTGCCCGTGCTGCTGGTGTTCACCGTGGCGACCGTGGTGTAGGTGCTGCTGTTCTTGGGGCGGAACTGCAGCTTCACCGCCCGGCCCGCGTACCCCGCGTACCGGTAGGTGTCCCAGTTGGCCCGCACCAGCTTGCCGGTGACGGTGATACGGGCGCCCTTCGCCACCGGTTCCGGGGCCGCGTCGACGGTGAGCCGCGCGGCGCGCTTGAGGGCGAACGACCCTGCGCCGGACGCGAAGACAGAACCGCCGTCGACCGCGTCGGCCAACGCGTCCACCGACCAGGTCCCCGCGTTGGCGTTGGCCAGGTCCACCGGATCGTCGCTGCCGGGAGCCAGGTGGGCGTTGACGGTGAACGCCGTCGTGCAGGCCGTCGGAGTCTCGCAGTACGCGTCGGTGGTGTAGAAGCCTCCGTGCGGCCCCTTCAGGTCCACGTCGACGAAGGACAGCCCGGAGTCGTCAGAGCCGGTCACCGTGACCGGGAACGTCACGTCGCGCGTGATGCCCACGACGACGTCATGCCCGGAGTTGACCACCGCACCGCTGACCACCGGCTCGCCGGCCGAGGTGTCCGACGCGGCATCGGCTGAAGCCCCCACCCCCACCAGCATGACGGCGACAGCTCCCACCACCGCACCACGCCTTGCCGTGCTGCGGGCGGGCGAGGAGATCTGCCCGCCGGTCTGTCTGCCGTCTCTCGGCGTGACGTATCGGCTCATCGGTCCTCCACGGAGATACGCCGTGCCCTCAACCACTGCTCGATCGACGGCAGTTGGCGGCAAGCACGGAAGAACGGGTCCCTGTCGCCTCCTACGACCACCGAACCGCCCGGATCGTTGCCCTGTTTCCCCTCCGCACTCCGCGCTCCAGCGGGCCGGGCCTCCAGGCGTTCAGTTCGCCGGGACCCGGGCCCGGTCCTCCGTACGCAGCCAGACGGTGTGCTGCGGGAACGGGATGTCGATACCGGCCTCGTCGAGGGCGCCCTTGACCCGGCGGCGCAACTCCCGCGTGACACCCCACTGCTGCTGGGGAACCGTCTTGACGGCGAGACGTACGACGATGCCGTCCGCGTCCAGGGACTGCACCCCCCACACGGACGGGTCCTCCAGCAGCAGGTCCGTGAACGCCGCGTCCTGGCGCAGCTCCTGGCCGGTCTCCTCCAGCACCCGCTGCACCGTGTCCAGGTCGGCCGCGTGGGAGACGGGGATGTCCAGGACGGCCCGTGCCCAGTCCTGGCTGTCGTTGCGGACCCGCAGGATCTCCCCGTTGCGGATGTGCCA
>JABFXD010000669.1 GCA_013361925.1 Streptomyces sp.
TTCGGGACGATGAACCTGTCGCTCTACACGGCCGTCGACCGCGTCGGCCTGGGGCTGGCGGTGACCCTGGAGTTCCTGGGCCCGCTGGGCATCGCCCTCGCGGCGACCCGGCGGCGCGTGGACGCGTTCTGCGCCCTGCTCGCGACCGCGGGGGTGGTGACGCTGATGCGACCGCAGCCCTCCACGGACTACCCCGGGATGGGGCTCGGTTTGCTGGCCGCGGCCTGCTGGGCGTCGTACATCCTGCTCAACCGCACCGTCGGCGGCCGCCTGCCCGGCGCGCAGGGCCCGGCGGCCGCGGCGGCGGTGTCGGCCCTGATGTTCCTGCCGGTCGGCATCGTGGTCGCCGTGCGCCATCCGCCCACCCCGGGGGCGGCGGGGTGCGCGGTGGCCGCCGGCCTCCTCTCCTCGGCGGTCCCCTACCTCGCCGACCTCTTCACCCTGCGGCGGGTGCCGGCTCCGGTGTTCGGGCTGTTCATGAGCGTCAACCCGGTCCTGGCGGCCGTGGTCGGGTGGATGATCCTCGGGGAAGGGCTGGGGTGGCCCGAGTGGGCGGGCATCGCGGCGGTGGTCGGGGCGAACGCGATCGGGATTCTCACGGCGCGACCGACGGCGCGGCTCTCCGGGTGACGGCCGCGTGACCGCCCCTCAGAGGGTCCAACTCCCCAGCCAGTAGCCGAATCCCCGCCGGGTGTGGATCAACGCGGGCTCCTCCAGGTCCACCTTCTGCCGCAGCCTTGAGACGAGCTTCTCGATCGCCTGGTGTCCCCGGAACTCCCCCCACACATGCCGGCTGATCTGCTCCTTCGACAGCACCCGTCCCGCGTTGGCGAGCAGATGGCGCAGCAGCCGGTACTCGGCGGGGGTGAGGTCGAGCGGCCGGGGTCCGCGGCGGGCGCGGCACGTGATGTCGTCCAGGACCAGGTCGCCGTGGCCCCGCATGGCGTCGTGCGATCCAGGGACCCGGCGGCGGAGCAGCACCTGCGCCCTGGCCAGGACCTCGGCGACGCGCACCGGTTTGATGACGTAGTCCTCCCCGCCCAGGCCGAGTTCGGGCAGCAGACGGTGGAGGGAGTCGCAGGAGGCGAGGTAGAGGAGCGGAGGACGGTCGGCGGGGGCGATACGGCGGCCCCGGGCGAGGTGTCTGAGGTCCGGCAGCGCGGCGTCCAGGACCACCAGGTCGTACCGCTGCCGGGTGAGGCGGGCCATGCCCTCGGTGCCACTGGCCGCGGCGCCGACCCGGTAGCCCGCCAACTCCAGGGTGGTGGTGAGCAGTTCGGTGTCGTCGGGGTCGTCGGCGACGACCAGGACATGCTGTCCGCTGCCGCGGTGCGGCGACGGTTTCTCCATGAGATCCGCGTACATGGCATGACCAATCGTGGGGGGCGGATGCCTGGACGCCGGTGCGGTCAGGCGGAGGGCGTGGGATCGACACGGACCTCGGCATGGCCGACGAAGTCGTCGACGAGCCGGTGGAAGAGCGCGGCCAGTCGGCGCAGGTCGTCGTCGGACCAGTCGGCCAGGGCCACTTCGAGCGTGCGGCGGCCGACCTCGCGTATACGGGCGACCGCGGCGAGTCCCTCGTCGGTGATCTGGACGCGCTGGGCACGCCGGTCGTCGGGGTCGGCGACCCGGATCACATACCCTCCCCGCTCCAACTGCCTCAGTTGGCGGGTGACATGGGAGGCCTCCACGGAGAGCCGGACGGCCATCACGCCGGGGCGCATCGGCTCGCTCTCGGCGATGTGCCGCAGGATCGCCACGGCCGCCCGGTCGAGGCGCAGGCCGGTCACCGCCATCAGCCGCTCGTGCCGCCGGGACCGGCCGACCAGGTAGGCGACGCGGGTCAGCACGCGCTCGATCTCGGTCAGTGTGGCGGACGCGGACGCTGCGGCGGGCGGCTCTGCGGGCATGCCCTCAGCCTAGAGGTGCTTGCCTAACTTAAGCAACGCATTTGATTGCTTGACTTAAGTAACACACCCATGCTTGCCTAACTCAAGTAACCGGGTCGCATTGAGCGGATGCGCCCCCTCGCGCCCAGCCCGTGGGGACGGGGTACGGCGCGGGCACCGGGCCGGCGGCCGGACCCTCCCCCGTACGCCGCCGGTCCCGGTGACATTCGTCGCGGGACTTCCAGAGGTCCCGGCACTCCAGAAAGCGAGCCCCGCCCATGGCCACCATGAAGTCCGTCCTGACCGCCAAGGACAAGGTCGACGTCCAGGACGTGGAGCGCCCTGTGCCCGGCGCCAAGGACGCCCTCGTACGGATCCGCGCCTGCGGCATCTGCGGCACCGACACCTTCTTCCTCCATCTGGGCGGCATGCCCGCGGGCGCCGACGGGTCCATGCGGGCCATCCCGCTGGGCCACGAGCCGGCCGGCGAGATCGTCGAGGTGGGCGCCGAGGTCACCGACGTCGCGGTCGGTGACCGGGTCGTCGTCAATCCGCAGGGCGTGCCCTCGGGCATCATCGGCTGCGGCGGCGCGCACGGGGCGATGAGCGAGTACCTGCTGATCGAGGGCGTCGAGACCGGCAAGAACGTCGCCGTCTTCCCCGGCACCGTGCCCTTCGAGGTCGCTTCCCTCAACGAGCCGATGGCGGTGGCCCGGCACTGCGTCAACCGCTCCGAGGCCCAGCCCGCCGACACGGTGGTGGTCTTCGGTGCCGGGCCCATCGGGCTGGGCGCGACGATCTGGCTGAAGCTGCGCGGCGTCGAGCACGTGGTCGTCGCCGACGTCATCCCCGAGCGGCTGGAGACCGCGCTGGCCGTCGGCGCCGACGCCGTCATCAACTCGGCGACCGAGGACATCACGGAGCGTCTCACCGCACTCCACGGCCAGGCCGGCAACGCCCTCGGCCAGCCCCGCCCCGGCACCGACATCTACATCGACGCCGCCGGCGCCCCCGCCGTCTTCCAGGCGGTCGTCGACAACGCCAAGTGGCACGCCAAGCTGGTCATGGTCGCCGTACAGAAGAAGTCCGACGCGATCGACCTCGGCGGCATGCTGCGCAGCGAACTCACGCTGATCGCCTCGCAGGGCTACCCCACCGAGATCTTCGAGGTGACGCCCGAACTCGTCGAGCACCACGAACGCTTCGCCCGCCTCATCAGCCACCGCGTCCCGTTCACCGACGTCGCCCACGCCTTCGAACTCGCCCGCACCCCGGGCGCCGCCGAGAAGGTCGTGGTCACCTTCGACGCCCCGGCATGACCGGCGCCGACCGTCCGCCGATCCCGGCCTTCGACCGGCCGGGCGGTGGGCGGTCACGCCCGTGCATACCTCCATGCCCCCTGGCGGTGAAGGGCCTTACTGATCGTCAAGAGCCTCCTGCCGGGCCAGGAACTCCTCGAACGCCGCCCGTTGCCTCGGATCCATGAAGCCGTGGCGGACCCGGTCGGCCTGTTGCCTGAGCCAGTACGCCTCCTCGGGATCCAGCAGCT
Source organism: Streptomyces sp. (assembly GCA_013361925.1). Taxonomy (GTDB): domain Bacteria; phylum Actinomycetota; class Actinomycetes; order Streptomycetales; family Streptomycetaceae; genus Streptomyces. The sequence goes on from JABFXD010000669.1 coordinate 3,442, forward strand.
CGGCGACCACCACGCCCTGGCGAGCGACCGCCGTACGTCCGCCCACGCGGCGCCGGAACAACGTGAACGCGCCGTATTCCAACGGGTGGGCCAGTTCAGGGTCCTGCGTCGCGGTCTGGGCGGGACGCTCCTCCCCCGTGTCCCTCCCCGGGTAGGCGGCAGGCGCCCAGTGCTCCCAGAGCGCGAGCGTCGCCGCGGGCACCAGCATCGCGCGTTCCGCCTTCTCCCGTCCCTCCCACAGGAACGTGACCGTGACGGGCTCACCGACCGCCTCGGCCAGCCCGAGCACCCTCTCCATCTCGTCGTCGACCGGTTGCCCCACCACTACATCGACCTCAATGCCCATACCGCGTGAGGCTACTGGCTGCCTCGGACAGGCCGGCGGGTTGCCCAACCCTCGTGATCATGCGATGGTCGGCGCCGCGGTGGAAACGTTCTCCGGGGGCGCGCCTGCGGAGGGCACCCCATCGCCACCGACCGAGCAGACGGCGCCGGGCACGAGCCCGGGCTGGGCGACGTACCTGTACGGCAGACTCACCCCCATGGACATCTCCACGGACACCCCCTCGGACTCTTTCTCGGACGACGCCCCGTCGGGCACCGCCGAGTTCATCCGGATCCTCGACCGGGAGGGCCGCCTGCTCGCCGACGCCGCGGAGGAGGCCGGCAGCGACGCCAAGGTGCCGACCTGCCCGGAGTGGCGGGTACGGGATCTCGTACGGCACACCGGCGCGGTGCACCGCTGGGCGACCGCGTTCGTCGCCGAGGCGTACCCGTCGCCCCGCCCGCCCGGCGACGAGCCCGACCTCGACGGCGCCGACCTCGTGACCTGGTTCCGGGAGGGGCACGCGAACCTCGTGCGCACCCTGACCGCCGCGCCCGCCGACCTGAGGTGCTGGCACTTCCTGCCCGCCCCGTCCCCGCTCGCGTTCTGGGCGCGCAGGCAGGCGCACGAGACGGCCGTGCACCGGTTCGACGCGCAGAGCGCCCGCGGCGGTACGCCGAGCGAGCTCAGCCCCCGGTTCGCCGCCGACGGCGTCGACGAACTGCTGCGCGGCTTCCACGCCCGGCCCAAGAGCAGGGTGCGCAGCGAGGAGCCCCGGGTGCTGCGGGTGCGGGCGACGGATGTGGACGACGCCGTGTGGACGGTACGGCTGACTCAGGAGCCACCCGTTGCCGAGCGGGGTGAGGTGGGGGACGCGGAGTGTGAGATCGCCGGGCCCGCAGGGGAGTTGTACCTGTCGCTGTGGAACCGGGTGCCGTTCCCGGACGTGAGCGGTGACGGCTCGCTCGCCGACCTCTGGCGCGATCGGTCCGCCATCGGCTGAGCCCGGAGGCAGGTCCCGCCCGCCCTCCATCGGGGCGGGCTCAACCCGGGTCCAGAATGCCGGGCTCAGCCCGAGTTCAACATCCGCGTCAACACCGCACGCTGCACCGGCAGCACCTCGCCGTGCAGCGTGCGCCCCTTGTCCGTGAGGCCCACCCGGACGCCGCGCCGGTCCTCGGCACACATGCCGCGCTCGACGAGCCCGTCCTTCTCCAGGCGGGCGATCAGCCGCGACAGCGCGCTCTGGCTGAGATGGACCCGGTCGGAGATCTCCTGGACACGGTAGAAGCAGGCACTGTCCTTCGCGCGCCCGTCCGCGAGGACGTCGAGGACCTCGAAGTCGCTTGCGCACAGGCCGTGTTGATGGAGTGCGCGGTCGAGTTCGCACTGGGTGCGCGCATGCAGCGCCAGGATGTCCCGCCACTGCTCCGCGAGCGCCTGCTCGGCCTTCTTCGCCGCCATGGGCGCACCGTAGCAGAGAACAAGAATTATTGCACCGTAATTAAATGCGCTTGCATTCGATGCATGCGCATGTAGTGTCTCCGGCATGACCTCTCCGCTCACCACCCCTACGCCCGAAGGGCGTTGGACCCCCCGGCTGTGGGGCACCCTGCTGGTGCTCTGCGCCGCGATGTTCCTGGACGCGCTGGACGTGTCGATGGTCGGCGTCGCCCTGCCGTCCATCGGTGCCGAACTCGGCCTGTCCACCTCGACCCTGCAATGGATCGTCAGCGGCTACATCCTGGGCTACGGCGGGCTGCTGCTGCTCGGCGGACGCGCCGCCGACCTGTTGGGCCGCCGCCAGGTCTTCCTGGTCGCCCTCGCCGTCTTCGCCCTCGCCTCCCTGCTCGGCGGACTCGTCGACTCCGGGCCGCTGCTGATCGCCAGCCGTTTCGTCAAGGGCCTGAGCGCCGCGTTCACCGCACCCGCCGGCCTCTCCATCATCACCACGACCTTCGCCGAGGGCCCGCTGCGCAACCGCGCCCTGTCGATCTACACCACCTGCGGCGCCACCGGCTACTCGATGGGCCTCGTCTTCTCCGGCCTGCTGACGGAGGCCAGTTGGCGGTACACGATGCTGCTGCCCGCACCCGTCGCGCTCATCGCCCTCGTCGTCGGCATGAAGCTGCTGCCGCGCACCGCGCGCGAGAAGAACAGCGGCGGCTACGACATCCCGGGCGCCGTTCTCGGCACCGCCTCGATGCTGTTGCTGGTCTTCACCGTCGTGGAAGCGGCCGAAGTCGGCTGGGGCTCCGCCCGGACCGTCCTTTCCTTCCTCGCGGTCGCCGCCCTCCTCACCGCCTTCGTGGCCGTCGAACGCCGCAGCCCTAGCCCGCTCATCCGGCTCGGCGTCCTGCGCTCCGGTCCCCAAGTTCGAGCTCAGCTGGGCGCGTTGACGTTCCTCGGCAGCTACATCGGCTTCCAGTTCCTGGTCACGCTGTACATGCAACAACTGCTCGGCTGGTCGGCGCTGCACACCGCCCTGGCCTTCCTGCCGGCGGGCGCGCTCGTGGCGCTCTCCGCGACGAAGGTGGGCACCGTGATCGACCGTGTCGGCACTCCCCGCCTGATCGTGGTCGGCTTCGCCCTGATGGTCGTCGGCTATCTGCTCTTCCTGCGCATCGACCTCGACCCCGCCTACGCCGCGGTGATCCTGCCGACCATGCTCCTGGTCGGCGCGGCCTTCGCGCTGACCTTCCCGTCCCTCAACGTCCAGGCCACCAACGGAGTCGGCGAACACGAGCAGGGCATGGTGTCGGGGCTGCTCAACACCTCGGTGCAGGTGGGCGGCGCGCTGTTCCTGGCCGTGGTGACGGCGGTCATGACCGCCAACGCCCCGCAGGATCCCGCCGCCTCGAAGCAGGCCGTCCTCGACGGCTACCTGCCCGGCCTCGTCGTCGTCACCGGCATCGCGGTCGCGGGCCTGCTGATCTCCCTCACCGGCCTGCGCGTCCGTCGCCCCCGGCAGCCGTCCGTGGTGGTCGCCAAGTCCACCTCCCAGGAGGAGGCGGAGCGCGTCGTCGTACGCGACTGACCGTGTCCTTCCCGGTGCCCGGCGGAGCCTGCTTGCTCCGCCGGGCACCCGGCTGTGAGACTCGTCGTATGACCACACACGGGGGACGACCGGATCAGGCCAGGCGGGACGCGATCACCGTCGAGATCGGATACGCGCTGTTCAGCGCGGCGTTCGCGGCGGCCGTCGTGTTCGGGGCGGTCGCGGGACCGGCGTTGCTCTTCGATCTGCCGGACACGCTGGAGAAGGTGCTGATCCGCGTCGGACTCTGGATCGCCCCCGTGCTGTTCGCGGCCCGTGTCATCAGCGTGCTGCTCCGCTTCCGCCGGGACTCCGCTCAGCCCAGCCAGCCCGGTCGCACCAACCCCGACTCATAGGCCAGCACCACGAGTTGGGCCCGGTCACGGGCGCCCAGCTTCACCATCGTGCGGCTGACGTGGGTCTTCGCGGTGAGCGGGCTGACCACCAGCCGGCGGGCGATCTCCTCGTTGGACAGTCCGATGCCGACCAGGGCCATCACCTCGCGCTCCCGTTCCGTGAGCCCCGCGAGGGCACCCTCGGCCGCGGGCTCCTTGGAACGGGCCGCGAACTCGGCGATCAGCCGGCGCGTCACACCCGGCGACAGCAGCGCGTCGCCCTCGACCACCGCCCGTACGGCGCGCAGGAGTTCCTCCGGCTCGGTGTCCTTGACCAGAAAGCCGGAGGCGCCCGACCGGATCGCCTCGAAGACGTACTCGTCGAGTTCGAAGGTCGTCAGCATGACCACCTTCACGTCCGGCAGCTCACCGTCACCGGTGATACCGCGGGTCGCGGCGAGCCCGTCCAGCACCGGCATGCGGATGTCCATCAGAACGACGTCGGGGCGGAGTTCGCGGACCATGCGCAGCGCCTCCGCTCCGTCGGACGCCTCCCCGGCCACCTCGATGTCCGGCTGCGCGTCGAGCAGCGCGCGGAATCCGGCCCGTACCAGTGACTGGTCGTCGGCGAGCAGTACGCGGATCACCGGTCGTCCTCCTTGGCGTTGACCTGCAACGGCAGTACGGCGAGCACCCGGAAGCCCCCGTCGGGCCGCGGTCCCGCCTCGATCGTGCCACCCAGCGCGGCGGCCCGCTCCCGCATTCCGGCCAGCCCGTTGCCGCTGCCGCCCGCGTCGGCGCCGGTCGCGGGACCGTCGTCGTCGATGCGCAGTCGCAGCGCCGTACCGTCCCCGGAATCGAGGCGCACGCGCGCGTGCCGCGATCCCGAGTGCCGTACGACGTTGGTCAGGGCCTCCTGGACGATGCGGAACGCGGCGAGATCCGTGCCGGGCGGCAGCCTGGGCGCCGCGCCCTCGACCGCCACGGTCAGGCCGGTGCGCGCGGCCTGCTCCACCAGCTCGGGCAGGCGGCCGAGACCGGGGGCGGGAGCGCGGGGCGCGTCTCCGGGGGCGCGCAGGGTGTCGAGGACCTGGCGGACCTCGCCGAGCGCCTCCTTGCTGGCGGCCTTGATGGTGGTGAGCGCGGTGCGGGCCTGTTCGGGGTCGCTGTCCAGGAGGGCGAGGCCGACGCCGGCCTGCACATTGATCACGGAGATGCTGTGGGCGAGGACGTCGTGCAGTTCGCGGGCGATCCGCAGCCGCTCCTCGTCGGCCCGCCGCCGCGCCGCCTGGGCCCGCTCGGCCCGTTCCCGCGCCCACTGCTCCCGCCGGGTCCGGGCCAGCTCCGCCACGGCCACGATCGCGACGGCCCACGCCGCGACCACGCCCTGCGATCCCCAGGAGGCGGCCGCGTCCCCGGACGGCGGCAGCCATCGGTAGAGCCAGTGGGCCACCAGCAGATGTCCGACCCAGAGCCCGCCGAGCGCGGTCCAGGCGGCCGTACGGTGTCCGGCGACGACGGCGCTGAAGCAGGCCACCGCGACAGCCACGAAGACGGGTCCATAGGGATATCCGGCGCCGAGATAGAGCATCGTGGCGGCCGCAGTGCCGAACATGACGACCACCGGGTACCGGTGCCGCCACAGCAGCAGCCCGGCCGCGAGGACGAGCAGCACGCGCGCGAAGGTGTCCAGCGGCGCCCGGTCGGGCATCTGCTGCTGGGCCGCGAAACGGGACCCGCCGAGCACGAAGGCCGTGATCAGCACGGTGGAGGGCCAGGGCAACCGGGAGGCGCCGCCCTCGTCGCCCCACCGGTTCCACCACGGCGGCCCGTGCCGCCACCACAGCGGCGGACCGCCTCCGCGCACGCGCTGCTCGTCCATGTCCGCCACGCTAGACGCCACGGGCCGCGCGGGGCGTCAGCCGGGCGAGGTCATCACGGGTACTCCCTGGGAAGTACGGGGGCCCGACCACGACGTACGCGTCCCGCTCCGCGCAGGACGTCCACCGGGACCCGGCCCTCTCGGACGCCCGCACCGATCGAGCCCGGGCGTCCCCTACCCCTACCCCCCGTACACCAGCCCGACCCCGTGGGCGAGTTCTCCCACCGCGTGCCGGAAGAACGTCGCCCGGTCCTCGACCACCCGGTTGAACTGCCCGAACAGCTCGAACCCGATCAGCCCGTACAGCTGGGCCCAGGCCGCCACGAGCGCGGTGACCGTCTCCGGGGGGAGGTCGGGGGCGAGGTCGGC
>JABFXD010000736.1 GCA_013361925.1 Streptomyces sp.
ACACGGTCTTCGCCGCGCTCTCCATCCCGTTCGTCCTCAAGTACGTCAAGGAGACGAAGGGCAAGGCGCTGGAGGAGATGGGCTGAGGGCCCGCACGAACCCGGGGAGACGGGCCCAACCCCGCTGCCCGTCTCCCCGTGATCGCCACCGCCGCCCCGGCTCGGCCACTGCCCGAGCCGGGGCGGCGGTGCCGTGCCGTGGAGGTCAGCCGCCGAGCCTCGGCAGTACGTCCTCACAGAACAGCCGCAGACTCCGCCACCCCTCCGCGACCGGCATCCCGCCCGCCAGCGGATGCAGTACGAGGTTGTCGAGGCCCTGCGCCACACACGCGTCCGGCGTCAAAATCCGGTACACGCCCTCGGCGCGCAGCTCGTCCACACTCGTCGCCGCCGACCGCACCGCCGACCGGATGTCCCCGGACTGCCAGGAGGCGTATGTCCGTGCCTCGTGCAGGAAGTGCTCCCCGTGCGCGGCCCACACCGCCTCAGGGTCCTCGGCGATGTGCAGCAACGGGGTCTCGGCGGCCGGCATCATCGTCCAGCCCTCCGTCCCGTACTCGACGAGCCGCTCCTTGTAGTACGCCTCCAGCTCCGGCAGATGGGCGCTGGGGAAGAAGGGCAGCCCGAGCCGGGCGGCCCGGCGGGCGGCGGCCTTCGAGGAGCCGCCGACCAGGAGAAGGGGGTGCGGGTCGGTGAACGGGCGCGGGGTGACCCGTACCGTACGGCCCCGGTAGGTGAACTCCTCGCCGGTCCACGCCTTCAGCAGCGTCTCCAGCAGCTCGTCCTGGAGCTTGCCGCGCCGCTTCCACTCCACGTCGAACAGCGCGTACTCCTCGGGCCGGTAGCCGATCCCGGCGACCGTGACCAGGCGTCCGCCGCTCAGCAGGTCCAGTACGGCGATCTCCTCGGCCAGCCGCAGCGGGTCGTGGAGCGGGCCGATGATCGCCGAGACCGTGACCGCGATGCGGCGGGTGGCGCCGAAGACGGCTCCCGCGAAGGCGAAGGGGGAGGGGAGCCAGTTGTTCGCGACGCCGTGGTGCTCCTCCGTCTGCACGGTGGTGACGCCGTGGTCGTCGGCGTACGCGGCCATCTCCAGGGCGGCCTGGTAGCGGGCGCGGAGCGAGGCGGGGGTGGCGGCGGGCTCGACGAGGTTGAAGCGGACGACGGAGACGGGCATGGGGGTCTCCCTTCACCGGGCGGGGTGTGGAGGGGGACGTTAGCTGACGGTGTGTCAGACATCCAGAGCGGTGTCGCAGGACTCCATGACTGATACTGGTCGGGTTATGGAAACCGTCATCCTTGCTGTAGTCATCGCCGTGGTCGTGCTCGGTGTGCTCGGCGGGCTCGTCGTCGGCAGCCGACGCAAGAAGCCGCTGCCCCCGCCGCCTCCGTCAGCGCCCGACATCACCGCCCCTCCGGCCGAGCCGCACGTCGGCGACGAGGCCGAGACGCCCCGCGACGAACCGCGCCGGACGATAGAGGAGGTGGACCTGCCCGACGGCACCGCCCCGGTCGCCGTCGGGGAACCGCCCGTCGTCGAAGAGCTCCCGCCGACCGAGATCGAGGTCCCGGAGCCCACCGCCGGCCGCCTGGTGCGGCTGCGCGCCCGTCTCTCCCGCTCGCAGAACGCGCTCGGCAAGGGCCTGCTGACCCTGCTGTCCCGCGAGCACCTCGACGACGACACCTGGGAGGAGATCGAGGACACCCTCCTCACCGCCGACGTCGGCGTCGCCCCCACCCAGGAACTGGTCGAGGGCCTGCGCGAGCGCGTGAAGGTGCTCGGCACCCGTACCCCCGAGGAGCTGCGCGCGCTGCTGCGCGAGGAGCTCCTGAAGCTGGTCGGCACCGACTTCGACCGCACGGTCAGGACCGAGCCCGAGGCCAGCAAGCCCGGCATCGTCATGGTGGTCGGCGTCAACGGCACCGGCAAGACCACGACCACCGGCAAGCTCGCGCGGGTGCTCGTGGCCGACGGCCGTTCGGTCGTCCTCGGTGCCGCCGACACCTTCCGTGCCGCCGCCGCCGACCAGCTCCAGACCTGGGGCGAGCGGGTCGGCGCCCACACCGTGCGTGGTCCCGAGGGCGGCGACCCCGCCTCCATCGCCTTCGACGCGGTGAAGGAGGGCAAGGAGATCGGTGCGGATGTCGTGCTGATCGACACCGCCGGGCGCCTCCACACCAAGACC
>JABFXD010000125.1 GCA_013361925.1 Streptomyces sp.
GCCGTTCGCGCTGATGGCGGGCGAGTAGTTGAGCAGGTACCGCGGCGGCACGTCCGGGTGGCCGTGGCTGACGCGCTCGGTGCGGTGGGTGCGGCGGTCGACCAGGTAGATGTCGTCGAGGCCGTTGCCGTCGTCCTTGGTGAGTGCGGCGGCGGTGGCGACGACGACGCGCCGGCCGTCGCCGCTGAGCGCCACGTCCGTCGCCGGGCCTTCGCCGACGCGTTCGGTACGGCCGGTGCGCAGGTCACGGACGAAGGCGTCGGCGACGCCGTTGGTGTCCCCCCGGACGAGATTCGAGGCGGTCGAGACGAAGGCGACGTACCGACCGTCGGCGCTGAGCACCGGCCGGCCCGAGGGACCGTCGGCCTGCCGGCCGTGGGTGGTCACACTGGCCCGTTCGGTGCGCTGCGTGGTGTGCGGGCCGGCCTGGGCCGGTAAGGCAGCCACGCCGAGCGCGGCCACGACGGCGGCGCTCAGGGTCGTACGGCGTGCGAGTCGCATGGAAGATCCCCCCAGATGTTCCCGCTGGCACTGTTCCCCCCGGCCCTGTGCTTGACGGCAGGTCCTAGGGGCTGTTCATGAGGCAAGCGCATCACAAAGCCCAGGGCAATCCCCCGAATTGAGTACAACCCGGGCGTCGGCTCAGGCGTCCGCGAGGAGGCTCTCGTCCAGGAACTCCCTCACGTGGCCGAGAATCTTCGCTCGGTCGGTGCCGCGCAGACCGATCGCCACATGGATGGAGAAGCCGTCCAGCAGCGCGCGCAGCCGGGCCGCGAAACGGTCCGGATCCACCGCCCGGAACTCCCCCCGCGACACCCCCTCCGCCAGCAGGGCCACCAGGTCACGGTGCCAGGCGCCCTCGATGGCGGCCTGCCGGTCGCGGGCGGCCGATTCGACGGCAGCGCTCTGCGAGCGGTTCCAGACCTCCAGCCACAGGGTCCAGTGGGGGTCGCGGTGGCCGTCGGGGACGTACAGGTCGACATACGCGTCGAGCCGTTCCCGCGCGGGCCCGACCCGGGCCAGCAGCCGCCCGCGCTCGGCACCGAGCCGTCCCTCACTCCACTCCAGGGTTTGGAGCAGCAGTTCGTCCTTGGAGCGGAAGTAGTAGAGGAGATGGCCGCTGCTCATCCCGAGCTCGCGCCCGAGAGCGGCCATGGTGAGCTTCTCCAGACCCCGGTCGGCGATCATCTCCATGGCGGCGGTGAGAATGCGCTCGCGCGGCGGTGCGGGGGTGCGGCGGGGGGTGCTCATACGGCCCTCACCTGGACGGCGTCGGGCAGGAAGTGCGTCTCGTACGGCCCGGTGCAGTCGGCGAAGAGGGTCGCCACCACCGCCCCGCACCCGCCGCACACCTCGTTGGGCCCCTCGCGGCCGGGCGCCCCGCAGCAGCCGATCTCCAGGAACGCGGGATTCTGCGCGAGATACGCGCGGGTGTCCTCGGGGTGGACGACCAGGGTGTCGCGCGGCCCGGCGGAGATCAGGAACCCCGGGCCGTCGGGGTCCCCCATCCAGGCGTTGCCCGGGTGGGCGACGCCGGTCCACTCCGGGTCGGGGTGCGGAACGTACGGCGCCCCGCACGCCTCCGGGTCCACGGCGTACGTGCCGCGCGGCATCGTCGCCGGGGCGTGGCGCGCGCCGTCGGCGCCCCTGCTGCCGTCGTACTCCGGGCGGGCGGGGACCTCGGGCAGCAGGCGCAGCGGCTCGGTCAGCCGGGTGCCGCAGGCGGCGCAGTTCAGCACATTCACCCGTACGTTCTACCTGACGCCCGCCCTCGGCTGCTGCTGGGTGATGCAGTGGATGCCGCCCCCGCCCGCGAAGATCGCCCGGGCGTCGACGAGGGTGACCGTGCGGTCGGGGAAGAGCCGGCGGAAGATGCCGGCCGCGAGTTCGTCGTGCGGGTCGTCGAAGCCGCAGAGAACGACTCCGCCGTTGCAGAGGTAGTGGTTGATGTACGAGTAGTCGACCCAGTCGCCGTCCTCGTCGGTCAGGACCGTGGGGGCGGGGATCTCGACGACCTCCAGGCGGCGGCCCCGCGCATCGGTCCGGCCGCGCAGGATGTCGAGGTACTCCAGGGAGCGGGCGTGGTCGGGGTGGGCCGGGTCGCGCTGGCTGTGGACGACCACGACGCCCGGCCGCGCGAAGGCCGCGACGATGTCGACGTGGCCCTGGGTGCCGTAGGTCCCGTAGTCGCCGGCGAGGCCGTGCGGGAGCCAGATGGCCTTGGTGGTGCCGAGCCGGGCGTGGATCTCCGCCTCGACCTGCTCGCGGGTCCAGTCGGGGTTGCGGCCCGCGCCGAGCTGGACGGTGTCGGTGAGCAGGACCGTGCCCTCGCCGTCCACGTGGATCGCGCCGCCCTCGTTGACGAGGGCGCTGCTCAGCACCTGTACCCCGGCCAGGTCGGCGACGTGTCCGGCGATCTTCGCGTCGTGCTCCCAGCGGGCCCACTCCTGTCCGCCCCAGCCGTTGAACACCCAGTCCACGGCGGCCAGTCGCCCCTCCCGGTCCTTCACGAAGGTCGGGCCGATGTCCCGCATCCACGCGTCGTCCAGCTCACGCTCCACCAACTCGACGTCCGGGCCGAGCAGTTCGCGGGCGGAGTCGCCCTGGCCCGGAGCGTGCACCATGGTCACCGGCTCGAAGCGGCGCACCGCACGGGCCACCGACGCCCAGGCGGCGCGGGCCTCGGCCAGCTCCTCGTCGTCGGTGAACGTCGGGTTGGGTCCGGGCCAGGCCATCCAGGTGCGCTCGTGCGGTTCCCACTCGGCGGGCATGCGGAAGTCGGTCATGAGCGAGTCCTAGAGGAAGTAGAGGCGGTTGAGGGAGACGGAGTCGGCGGGTTCCGAGCGCAGTGGCTCGCCGTCGAGGGTCACCAGTCCCGTGCGCTGGTCGACATCGACGGCTCCGGTACGGGAGTTGAGGCGCAGGTCGGCCGGTCCGATGCCGCGGGTGCCGCGGACGGCGACCCTGCGCCGGCGGGTCGGCATCGAGTCGTTGCCCTGGTCGACGGCGGCCTGCGCGACGAAAGCGACGGAGAGGTCGGCCGGGGTGGCACCGTAGGAGCCGAACTGCGGTCCCAGGACGAGGGGTTCGCAGGTGTCCGTCGCCGCGTTCGGGTCGCCGACGACCCCGTACGCCGGGAACCCCGACTTCAGCACCAGCTGCGGCTTGGCCCCGAAGTACTCCGGGCGCCACAGCACGATGTCGGCCAGCTTGCCGACCTCGATGGATCCGACCTCGTGCGCGAGCCCGTGGGCGATGGCCGGGTTGATGGTCAGTTTGGCCATGTAGCGCAGGACGCGCTCGTTGTCGTGGTCGTCGTTCCCGGCGCCGAGCTCGGCCTTCATCTTGCCGGCCATCGCGAACGTGCGGCGGACGGTCTCACCGGCCCGCCCCATGCCCTGCGCGTCGGAGGAGGTGATGCCGATCGCGCCCAGGTCGTGCAGCACGTCCTCGGCGCCCATGGTCCCGGCGCGGATGCGGTCGCGGGCCATGGCGGCGTCGCCGGGCAGGTCGGTCTTCAGGTCGTGGACGGAGACGATCATGCCGTAGTGCTCGGCGACCGCGTCCCGCCCGAAGGGCAGGGTGGGGTTGGTGGAGGAGCCGATGACGTTCGGCACGCCCGCCATCTTCAGCACGTTGGGGACGTGTCCGCCGCCGCAGCCCTCGATGTGGAAGGCGTGGATGGTCCGGCCCTCCAGCACCCTCAGGGTGTCCTCGACCGACAGGCATTCGTTCAACCCGTCGCTGTGCAGGGCCACTTGTACGTCGTGCTCCTCGGCGACACGCAGTGCCGTGTCCAACGCCCGCGTATGGGCGCCCATGTCCTCGTGCACCTTGAAGCCGCTCGCCCCGCCCTCGGCCAGCGCCTCGACCAGGGGCGCGTCATGGGACGACGAACCCCGGCCCAGGAAGCCGATGTTGACGGGCCAGGCGTCGAAGGCGTTGAACGCGTGCCGCAGCGCCCAGGGCGAGTTGACCCCGACGCCCCACACCGGCCCGAACTCCTGCCCGATGACCGTGGTCACCCCGGAGGCCAGCGAGGCCTCCATGATCCGCGGCGACAGCAGGTGCACATGGGTGTCGACGGCCCCGGCGGTGGCGATGAGCCCCTCGCCGGACACGATGGACGTGCCGGTGCCGACCACGACGTCCACGCCGTCGAGGGTGTCGGGGTTCCCGGCCCGTCCGACGGCGCAGATCCGTCCCTCGCGGATGCCGATGGACACCTTGCGGATCCCGAGCACCGCGTCGATCACGACGACGTTGCTGATCACCACGTCACAGGTCTCGCGGACGGCCGCGGCCTTCAGGTGCAGTCCGTCCCGGGCGGTCTTGCCGAAGCCGGCGAGGAACTCGTCGCCGTACCGCTGGGAGTCGGCCTCGACGCGGATCGTCAGCCCGGAGTCACCGAGGCGGACGCGGTCGCCGGCGCGGGGGCCGTGGGTGGCGGCGTACTCGTAGGGGGTGAGGCGCCGGGCCTCGGCGGGGTGCCCTCCGGGGCGGCTCATACGACGACCTCCTCAGTGCTTGCCCCCAGATATCCGCAGGCGGCGGCCCTGCGCAGCGCCTCGTCCCGTGCCCCCGGCGCGTCCAGCGCCCCGTCCACGAGTCCGGCGAAGCCGATCGCGACCCGCGCGCCGCCGATCGGTACGAGCCCGACCTCCAGCGACTCCCCCGGCCCGAAGCGCACCGACGATCCCGCTGGTACGGCGAGCCGCATGCCGTAGGCCTCGGCGCGGTCGAAGTCGAGGCGCGGGTTGGCCTCGAAGAAGTGGAAGTGGGAGGTGACGGAGACGGGGACGGTGGCGGTGTTGGTGACCGTCAGCCGGACGACCGCCTCCGGTTCGGCGTGCGCCGGACCCGGCAGCAGCGCACCCGGCGCCTGGTCGGCGAGCCCGCCGCCGCCGATGGGGTCGGAGACGACCGCGAGCCGCGAGCCGTCGTCGAAGACGGCCTCGACATGCACCTCGGTGACGACGTCCGCGACGCCGGGCAGCACGTCGTCCGGCCCGAGGACCGACCGCGCGCGCTCAATGGCCTCGGCGAGCCGCGCCCCGTCCCGGGCGGCCTCGCACACGGTGTCCGCGATGAGCGCGGTGGCCTCCGGCACGTTCAGCCGAAGGCCCCGGGCCCTGCGCGCCCGGGCCAGCTCGGCGGCACCGAAGAGCAGCAGGCGGTCGCGTTCGGTGGGGGTGAGCCGCATGTCGTTCCCTTCGCTTTAGAGCAACACTCTAAACGGGGGAAGTCCACAAACCAAGGCTTGACGCCGGAGCAGCGCACGGCCCACATTGAACGTCACTCAAACCGAGGGACCGAGGGAGACGCAGCATGCCGATGGAACAGCGCGGGGTCGACACCATCCCCGACGAGGAACGCACCAGCGGGCCCCGTGACCTCGTCTCGATCCTGCTCGGCTCGAATCTGTGCCTGGGCGTGATCGTCTTCGGCTGGCTGCCGCCGTCCTTCGGCCTCGACTGGTGGGGCTCGGTGAGCTCGATCGTGGCCGGCACGGTCGTCGGCACCCTGTTGACGGCCCCGCTCGCGCTGATCTCCCTGCGCACGGCCACCAACCTCTCCACCTCCTCCGGCGCCCAGTTCGGCGTCCGCGGCCGGCTGGTCGGCTCGGTGGTGGGCCTGCTCCTCGCCCTCGGCTACACCGCGCTGACCGTCTGGATCGGCGGCGACGTGATGGTGGGCGTCCTGGGCCGGCTGGTCGGACTGCCGGCGAGCGGATGGTCGTACGGCGTGATCTACGGGCTGCTCGCGGCGGCGACCGTGGCGGGCGCGGTGTACGGCTACCGGGTGCTGCTCACCATGTCGCGGGTGCTGGCGATCGGCATGACGGCCCTGCTCGCCCTCGGCGTCGTGGCCTACGCCCCCGACTTCACGACGGACGCGCTGCCCGAGGCGGGCGGCTATCTGCTGGGCGGCTTCTGGCCCACCTGGCTGCTGGCGGCGGTGGCCGCGGGCCTGTCCGGGCCGATCGCCTTCATCACCCTCCTCGGCGACTACACCCGTTACATCTCCCCGGCCCGCCACTCCGACCGCCGGGTCCTGCACGCCACCTGGCTCGGGCTGCTGCTGGGCCTGCTGGTGCCGCAGCTGTTCGGCACGTTCACGGCGTACGGGGCCCGCGCGGCCCTGGACTACGCGGGGCCGCTGGTCTCCGCGTCCCCCGGCTGGTACCTGGTCCCGCTGCTGCTGGCCGCCTCCGCGGGCTCGGTGGGCAACGCGGGTCTGATGCTGTACTCGATGGGCCTCGACCTGGACGCCATCCTGCCGCGCGCCTCCCGGGCCCGGGCCACCTACACGGTGGCGGTCGTGGCGACGGCCTGCGTCTTCGTCGGCCACTACGCCTCCTCGGCGCAGGACGCGATGACGTCCTTCGTCCTCCTGCTGACGGCGATCGGCACCCCGTGGGCGGTCATCACCCTCGTCGGCTTCGTGCGCGACCGCGGTGTGTACGACGCGGACGCCCTCCAGGTCTTCAACCGCCGTGCGCGGGGCGGGATCTACTGGTTCCGGAGCGGCTGGAACATCCCGGCCACGGTGTCCTGGGCGCTGGGCGCGGCCGTCGGCCTGCTGGCCGTGTCGCTGCCGTCGTACGAGGGACCGCTGCTGTCGCTGACCGGCGGGGTGGACTGCAGCTTCCTGCTGTCGGGGATCGTGGGCGGTCTCGCGTACGTCCTGCTGTCACCCCGGCGGGACAGCGCCAGGGCCACCACGGAGACGAACTCCGGGACGGCCCTGGCGAACAGCGAGATCTAGCCCAGCTTGTGCATCCAGCCGTGCTGGTCCGCCGCCGTGCCGCGCTGGATGTCCAGCAGCGCCTGGCGGAGCTTCACCGTCACCTCGCCGGGCTCCCCGGTGCCCTGCTGCCACTCGGCGCCGGTGCGCTTGACCGTGCCGACCGGGGTGATGACCGCGGCGGTGCCGCAGGCGAAGACCTCGGTCAGGGTGCCGTTCGCGGAGTCGGTCTGCCACTGGTCGACGGAGACGCGGCCCTCCTCGGCCTCGTAGCCGAGGTCACGGGCGACGGCGAGGAGGGAGTCACGCGTGACGCCCTCCAGGATGGAGCCGGTCAGGGTCGGCGTGACGATCTTGTTCCCGTAGACGAAGTACAGGTTCATGCCGCCGAGTTCCTCGACCCACTTGCGCTCGACCGCGTCGAGGTAGCAGACCTGGGCGCAGCCCTGCTCGGCGGCCTCGGCCTGGGCGAGCAGGGAGGCGGCGTAGTTGCCGCCGGTCTTGGCGTCGCCCATGCCGCCGGGGACGGCACGGACGTGGTCCTCGGAGACCCAGATCGACACCGGCTTGACGCCGCCCGGGAAGTACGCGCCGGCGGGGGACGCGATGACCAGGAACAGGTACTCGTTGGCGGGCTTCACGCCCAGGCCGACCTCGGTCGCGATCATGAACGGGCGGAGGTAGAGGGACTCCTCGCCGCCGTGCGCCGGGACCCACGCCTCGTCCTGCTTCACCAGCGCGTCGCACGCCTCGATGAACGTCTCGACCGGCAGCTCCGGCATGCCGAGCCGGCGGGCGGAGGCCTGGAAGCGCTGGGCGTTCTTCTCCGGGCGGAAGGTCGCCACCGTGCCGTCGGGCTGGCGGTAGGCCTTCAGACCCTCGAAGATCTCCTGCGCGTAGTGCAGGACCATCGTCGCCGGGTCGAGGGAGAGCGGCGCGTACGGCACGAGCTGGCCGTCGTGCCAGCCGCGGCCCTCGGTCCACTTGATGACGACCATGTGGTCGGTGAAGTGGCGGCCGAACCCGGGGCTGGCCAGGATCGCGGCGCGTTCCGCGTCGGAAAGTGGCGAGGCCGAGGGCTTGAGCTCGATCGTGGGCGTCGTCATGAGTGGTTGTCCTTCACCGGTTGTGTAGTGACACGGGCCGCGCTCACGCCCTTTTACTGTCAGTGACCAGTGCTAGGACGTCCGAGCATTCCCTCATTCCGCGGCTCCGCGTTCGATTATCGCGCGCGGGGAGCCGAGGAAGAAAACGGCGTGAATGCGACCCAGGGGTTGATGGTGTCACCCGGCGGGGGGCATACGGAAGCCGCCGGGTGCGTCTGCGACCCGGCGGCTTCGAGGTGGTGCTGGTAGCCGCGGGTCAGCCGGCTACTCGTACGGCCAGCGCGTCGCCGATCTCCGAGGTGGAGCGGGCGGGCTTGCCGGCGCGCTCGCCGAGGTCGGCCGAGACGGCGTCCTCGATGCGGGCGGCCTCGGTCTCGTAGCCGAGGTGGCGCAGGAGCAGCGCGACGGACAGGACCGTGGCGGTGGGGTCGGCCTTGCCCTGGCCCGCGATGTCGGGCGCGGAGCCGTGGACCGGCTCGAACATCGAGGGGAACTCGCGGGAGGGGTTGATGTTGCCGCTCGCCGCGACGCCGATGCCGCCGGAGACGGCCGCGGCGAGGTCGGTGATGATGTCGCCGAAGAGGTTGTCGGTGACGATCACGTCGAACCGGGCCGGGTCGGTGACCAGGTAGATGGTCGCCGCGTCGACGTGGATGTAGTCGGTGGTGACCTCGGGGAACTCCTCGGCCACCTGGTTGAAGACGTTCGTCCACAGGTGGCCCGCGAAGGACAGCACGTTGTTCTTGTGGACCAGCGTGAGCTTCTTGCGCGGACGGGCCTGGGCGCGGGCGAACGCGTCCCGCACGACACGCTCGACACCGAAGGCCGTGTTCACCGAGACCTCGGTGGCGACCTCGTGCGGGGTGCCCTTGCGGATGGTGCCGCCGTTGCCGGTGTACGGGCCCTCGGTGCCCTCACGGACCACGACGAAGTCGATCGCCGGCTCGCCCTTGAGGGGCGTCTCGACGCCCGGCAGGAGCTTCGAGGGGCGCAGGTTGACGTGGTGGTCGAAGAGGAAGCGGAGCTTCAGCAGGAAGCCGCGCTCCAGGACACCGGAGGGGACCGACGGGTCGCCGATGGCGCCGAGGAGGATCGCGTCGTGCTGCTTGAGCGCGTCCGCGTCGGCGTCGGTGAGGGTCTCACCGGTGGCGTGGTAGCGCCGGGCGCCGAAGTCGTACTCCTTCGTCTCCAGCTTCACATCCTGCGGGAGGACGGCGGAGAGGACCTTCAGACCTTCGGCCACGACCTCCTGGCCGATGCCGTCACCGGGAATCACTGCGAGATTGATGCTGCGAGACATGTCGGCACCCTACTCCTCGTCCCATGGGATGACACGGCATGTCCGCGATGCGGACACCGTGGCGCAGCTGGGCGTCAGCCCTTCGACCGGCGTTCACCCGTATGTGGGGCGGCTGTTGGCCCGCGCTGGGAACTTCTCCGTCATGGACCTTCCCGACGTAGGCATCCCGCCGCAGCTCGCACGCCGGATGAGCATGGCCGA
>JABFXD010000436.1 GCA_013361925.1 Streptomyces sp.
GGGTGGGTCAGACGAGGTCGACGAGGTCCGCGATCGAGTCGACCACCTTCGTCGGCCGGAACGGGAACCGGTCCATGTCCGCCTCGGTCGTCAGGCCCGTCAGCACGAGGAACGTCGTCATCCCGGCCTCCAGACCGGCCAGCACATCGGTGTCCATCCGGTCGCCGATCATGGCGCTGGACTCGGAGTGCGCACCGATGGCGTTCAGCCCGGTGCGCATCATCAGGGGGTTCGGCTTGCCGACGAAGTACGGCTCCTTGCCCGTCGCCTTGGTGATCAGCGCCGCCACCGAGCCCGTGGCGGGCAGCACGCCCTCGTGCGAGGGGCCGGTGTTGTCCGGGTTGGTGGCGATGAAGCGCGCACCGGCGTTGATGAGCCGGATCGCCTTGGTGAGGGCCTCGAAGGAATACGTGCGCGTCTCGCCCAGGATCACGAAGTCGGGGTCGGAGTCGGTGAGGATGTAGCCCGCCTCGTGCAGGGCCGTGGTGAGACCGGCCTCGCCGATCACATAGGCCGTGCCGTTGGGCCGCTGGCTGTCGACGAACCGCGCGGTGGCCAGCGCCGAGGTCCAGATGTTCTCGATCGGCACCTCAAGGCCTATGCGGTTGAGGCGGGCGTGCAGATCGCGGGCCGTGTAGATGGAGTTGTTCGTCAGCACGAGGAACGGCTTGCCGGAGTCGCGCAGCTTCTTGATGAAGGCGTCCGCGCCCGGGATCGGCACACCCTCGTGCATCAGGACGCCGTCCATGTCGGTCAGCCACGACTCGATGGGCTTGAGCTCTGTCATGGGCGCGGACTCCTACGCTCTCGATCTACTGGACGGCCATGGTAAGCAACGGCCCCGCGAAACCCCTCCCCGACCGAATCCACCCCATTCGGAGCAGCGACGGCCCCCCTGAGGATGCGGGAGCGCCGTGACGGGGGGAGTCTCCAGATATCTGGAGGTTCACGATGGGCTCACTACGTCTCACTCTCTGTGCCGGACTCCTCGGCGTCGCCTTCCTCACCCCGGCGGCCTACGCGGCGGACGGGGGTGGCGTCGCGGTCACCCCGTCGTCCCCGGCCCCCGGCACCGATGTGGCCCTGCGGGTGAGCGGCTGCGCGAGCAGCAGAACCGGTACGGCGGTCTCCGCGGCGTTCGTCGCCGAGGTGCGCCTCGCGGGCGCCGACGGCACCCTCGTCGGCGAGACCCGGGTCCGTACCGAGCTCAAGGCCGGCAGCTACGACGTCAGGATCAGCTGCGGGGACGTGTCCCGTAAGGGCGCGCTGACCGTCGTGGAGGAGGGCGCGCCGCCCTCTCCCATGGAGGACGGCACGCGGCCCTCGCCGTACGCGTCTCCCGTCGCCCCCGTCCACGCGGGCGGCGGCGGTACCGCGCAGCATCTCGCCTCCGCCACCGGACCCGGCACCGCGCACGCCGTGACCGGCCTGGTGCTGGCCGGGGTCGCGGCGACGGCGGTGGCGCTGCGCAGGTCCCGGCGGGGCCGCGGAAGCGACTGACCGTCATGTCCGAGCAGACCGACTC
Source organism: Streptomyces sp. (assembly GCA_013361925.1). GTDB lineage: Bacteria > Actinomycetota > Actinomycetes > Streptomycetales > Streptomycetaceae > Streptomyces. The sequence goes on from JABFXD010000436.1 coordinate 1,526, forward strand.
CACCGACCGCGGCACCCGCACCTCCGGCCGGCTGCTGACCGGCGTGGCCTGGGCGCTGCTGCTCCTCGGGCTGTGGCTGTGGGGGCGCGAGGTCTCCGACGTACGGCACGGGATATCCGCGCCGACCACCGGCGACGTGGCCGCCGTCGGCCGGCCGCCTGACGTGGAGCTGCCGCCCGCGGCGCATCCGCTCGCCGCCGCCCGGCCGCAGCGTGTCGACATCCCGGGGCTCGGGGTGCAGGCGCCCGTGGTCGCCCGCGGGCTCGACCCGGCCGGGGCGATCGATCCGCCGCCGTACGACCAGGCGGGTGTCGTCGGCTGGTACGAGGGCGGGACACGGCCCGGGGCGGCCGGGACCGCGCTGCTGGTGGGACACGTGGACACCGAGACCCGGCCCGCCGTCTTCTACAAGATCAGCACGATGAAGCCGGGCCAGACGGTCAGGGTGATCCGGGACGACGGCAGGGTCGCCGAGTTCACCGTCGACGACGTCCAGGTCGTCGCCCGCGACCACTTCGACGCACAGCAGGCCTACGGCTCACGGCAGACGGGGCGCGCCGAACTCCGGCTGATCACCTGCGGCGGCACCTTCGACCGGGCCAGCCGCAGCTACACCGCGAACGTGATCGTCTCGGCCTACCTCACGGGCACCGGTCT
>JABFXD010000224.1 GCA_013361925.1 Streptomyces sp.
GCGCAGGACGTGGGCGGTGGCCAGGGTGGCGTGGCCGCACAGCTTGGACTCCACCTTGGGCGTGAACCAGCGGATCGCCCAGTCCGCCTCGGTGCCGGCGGGCAGCGGCAGGGCGAACGCCGTTTCGGAGTGCCGCAGTTCGGCCGCGAGCTGTTGCATCCAGCCCTCGTCCGGCCAGTCCCCGGCGGGCAGCAGGCACACGGCCGCCGGGTTGCCGGCGAAGCGGCGGTCGGTGAAGGCGTCGACCAGGTGAATACGGAGCATGGGCCGACCGTAGTCACCCGGATTCCTTACGGCCCGGTCCACTCGGGGAGAACTGGATCAGGCGTACAGCTCCGGCCGATCCACCAGTTCCACCTCCACCCGCCCGCCGTCCGTCAGCGATCGCACCCCCGCCTCGCACACGGCGGCCGCCGCGTAGCCGTCCCAGACGCTCGGCCCGGTGACCTCGCCGCGGCGCGTGGCGTCGGCCCAGGCCTGGAGTTCGCGGTCGTAGGCGTCGGCGAAGCGGTCGGTGAAGTCCTGGGCGATGGTGCCGCCCCAGCGCCCCGCCATGTTGGTGACCATGGCGTGGCCGTCGCCGATGCGGGCGGTGCCGCGTTCGCAGACCACCTCGGCCTGGACCTGGTAGCCGAAGCCGCAGTTGACGAAGATCTCCACGTCGACGACCGCGCCGCCGTCCGTCTCGAACACCACGAACTGCGGGTCCTGAAGGGCGTCCGGCGCGTTCACCGAGGGCCTGGGCCGCAGCACGGTGACGGCGGTGATCTCCTGGCCGAGCAGCCAGCGGGTCACGTCCGTCTCGTGCGCCACCGAGTCGCTGATGAGCATCTCGCTGGTGAAGAAGGGCGGGCTGGCCGCGTTGCGATGCCGGTTGTGCAGCATCAGCGGGCGGCCCAACTGCCCTGTGTTCAGCAGGGCCTTGAGGCGCGCGTACTCGGGGTCGTAGCGCCGCATGAAGCCGACCTGGATCCGCCGTCGGCCCCGTTTCCGCTCGGCCTCCAGGACGCGCAGGGCCGAGGCCGCGTCCGGGGTGAGCGGCTTCTCGCACAGCACCGGGAGGTCGCGTTCGAGGGCGGCCAGCAGCGCGGCCTCGTGCGCGGGACCCGGTGAGGCGATCAGCAGGGCGTCGACGTCGTCCGCGTCCATCGCGGAGAGCGGGTCGGTGTACGCGGTGCAGCCGTCGACGCGGGCCGCGACGGCCTTGGCCCGCTCCGCGTCGACGTCCACGACCGCGCTGACGCGCGCCCCGCTGATGACCTCCGTCAGGCGCCGCACATGGTCGGTGCCCATCTTTCCCGTGCCGATGACCGCGACTCGTAGCGTGTCGCTCCGCGTCATGGACGTCGCCCCCTTCAGGCGCCGCAGGACCTCAGGAACTTGCGGGTGCGCACCGCGATCGGCAGTGGCGTGTCCGGCTCGCACGGGTACATGTCCTGCTCGACGATCGCGAACAGTTCCACGCCCAGCTTCTGCGCCGCCACCAGCACCGGCTCCAACTCCGGTACTCCGGAGGGCGGTTCGCACATCACTCCGCGCTGTACGGCCGGGCCGAACGGCACCTCGTTCGCCACCACGTCGGCGAGGATCGCAGGGTCCACCTGCTTGAGGTGCAGATAGCCGATGCGTTCGCCGTACGTCTCGATCAGCTTGACGCTGTCGCCGCCGCAGTAGGCGTAATGCCCGGTGTCCAGGCAGAGGTTGACGAGTTCGGAGTCGGTCGAGTCGAGGAAGTGCTCGACGTGGTCCTCGGTGTCGAGGTGGGTGTCGGCGTGCGGGTGGACGACGAGGTCGAGGCCGTACGTCTCCTTGACCTCGTGTCCGAGCCGCTCCATGCCCTTGGTGAGGTGGGCCCACTGCTCGTGGGTCAGCTCCGGGGGTTCGAGCAGCTCGGCGGTCTTGTCGTCCCGCCAGAAGGAGGGGATGACGACCAGGTGCCGGGCCCCCATGGCCTGGGTGAGGGCGGCGACCTGGCTGACGTGCTCCCAGGTCGACTCCCACACCGAGGGGCCGCGGTGCAGCCCGGTGAAGACCGTGCCGGCCGACACCTTGAGGCCCCGCCTGGCCACCTCGTCGGTGAGCCGGGCCGGGTCGGTCGGCAGATAGCCGTACGGACCCAGCTCGATCCACGCGTAGCCCGCCTCGGCGACCTCGTCCAGGAAGCGTTCCCAGGGCACCTGT
>JABFXD010000674.1 GCA_013361925.1 Streptomyces sp.
CCGGGCAACGGACGATTTCCAGCCAACTTCCTGACGCGGTCCTGACAGAAACCGCAAACTCCTGCGACTCTTCCCACGGCCACGACACAGCAACCCCACAGCATGCGCACAGTGCTGTGCCGGGGTCGAACTCCCGCACGCGCAATGCCCGTTCTGCCCGGCCGGCCCACCAGCCGCCCGGTCTCCCCATGGCCGCGCGACCCGCGGCCCGCAGACGCAGGAGTCAGTGTTGAGAGAGAGTTCCTCCCACAGACGCACCTCCCACACCATGCACCGCCGTGCCGCCGCCGTCGCGCTCGTCGGTGTGTCCGCCCTGATCGCCGCGGCCGTCCAGTCGGGCGCCGCGTCCGCAGCCCCGGAGAAGGCACCGTCGGCCGCGGGCAAGGTCATACCGGGCGCCGAGTCGGTCAAGCTGACCCCCGCCCAGCGCGCCGAGCTGCTGCGCACGGCCAACGCCGGCAAGGCGGACACCGCCAGGGAACTCGGCCTGGGCGCCAAGGAGAAGCTGGTCGTCCGTGACGTCGTCAAGGACGGCAACGGCACGGTCCACACGCGTTACGAGCGCACCTACGGCGGGCTGCCCGTGCTCGGCGGCGACCTGGTCGTCACCAGCACCAAGGCCGACGCCACCGCGTCCGTCACCAAGGCGACGAAGCAGACCATCGAGGTCGCCTCCGTCAAGCCGCAGCTGTCGACCGCCAAGGCGGAGAAGCAGGCGCTGAGCGCGGCCAAGGCGGAGAAGGCCAAGAGCCCCGCCGTCAGCCACGCCCCGCGCAAGGTGATCTGGGCGGCCGACGGCAAGCCGACGCTCGCCTACGAGACGGTCGTGGGCGGCTTCCAGCACGACGGCACCCCGCAGGAGCTGCACGTCATCACCGACGCGGCGACCGGCGCGAAGCTGTACGAGTGGGAGGCCATCGAGACCGGCACCGGCAACACGGTGTACTCGGGCACGGTCAACCTGACGACGACGCAGTCGGGTTCGACGTACAACCTCACCGACGGCGCCCGCGGCGGCCACAAGACGTACAACCTCAACCGCGGCACCTCCGGCACCGGCACGCTGTTCTCCGGCTCCGACGACGTCTGGGGCAACGGCAGCGCGTCGAACGCGGAGTCGGCGGCGGCGGACGCGCACTACGGTGCCGCGCTGACGTGGGACTACTACAAGAACATCCACGGCCGCAGCGGTATCCGCGGTGACGGGGTGGCGGCCTACAGCCGGGTCCACTACGGCAACCAGTACGTCAACGCGTTCTGGGACGACAGCTGCTTCTGCATGACCTACGGCGACGGCACGGGCAACACCAACCCGCTCGTGTCGATCGACGTGGCCGGCCACGAGATGACGCACGGCGTCACCTCCAACACCGCGGGCCTCAACTACAGCGGTGAGTCCGGCGGTCTGAACGAGGCCACCTCGGACATCTTCGGCACGGCCGTCGAGTTCTACGCGGCCAACGCCAGCGACGTCGGTGACTACCTCATCGGCGAGGAGATCAACATCAACGGCGACGGCACGCCGTTGCGTTACATGGACAAGCCGAGCAAGGACGGCGCGTCGAAGGACAGTTGGTACTCCGGTATCGGCTCGGTCGACGTCCACTACTCCTCGGGCCCGGCCAACCACTTCTTCTACCTCCTGTCCGAGGGCAGCGGCGCCAAGGTCATCAACGGCGTCAGCTACAACTCGCCGACCTCGGACGGCCTCCCGGTCACCGGCATCGGCCGCGACAAGGCGGAGAAGATCTGGTTCCGCGCGCTGACCACGAAGTTCACCTCCACCACCAACTACGCGGCGGCCCGCACGGGCACCCTCGCGGCGGCCGGTGAGCTGTACGGCACCACGAGCACCGAGTACAAGGCGGTGCAGGACGCGTGGGCGGCCGTGGCGGTCGGTTCGCGCTCCGGTGGCGGTGGCGGCGGCGGTACGTCCTTCGAGAACACCGCCGACGTATCGATTCCGGACAACGGGGCCGCGGTGACCTCGTCGATCACGGTCTCCGGGCGGACGGGCAACGCGCCCTCCAACCTCCAGGTCGCGGTCGACATCGTGCACACCTACATCGGTGACCTCAAGGTCGACCTCGTGGCCCCCGACGGCAGTGCGTACACGCTGAAGGCGTACGGCACCGGTGGCAGCTCGGACAACATCAACACCACGTACACCGTGAACGCCTCCTCCGAGGTAGCCAACGGGACATGGAAGTTGAGGGTCCAGGACAACGCGGCCATCGACACCGGCTACATCAACAGCTGGAAGATCACCTTCCCGTAGGCCGTCACCTTCTGAGGCCTCCTGGACAGGGCGCCGCCCCGGTGGTTCGACTCCCCGGGGCGGCGCCCTCTTTTTGCCAGCCGCTTACCGACGGCTTGTTGGGCCTTTGCCGAGGTCAAGTCGCTTTACATTGCGGCAATATTCACCCGACAGTCGACTTTCAGCCAACATCACTTCAGGGTCCTGACATGTACGCGCCCTGATGCCAGGCTTCCTCACACCCGCCGCACAACTTCACAACCACCCCCGGCCCGCTACCCCAACGTCAGGCCGGGCTCCCCCACGAAGGAGCTTGTGTGACCCCCGTCTACGCGCGTCACAAGCGCACCACTCTGGCCATCGCCACCGCCGTTGCCGCCGGAGCCCTCCTCACCACCGGTCTGGCCACCGGTACCGCCGCCGCCCAGACCCCGGCGGAGACAAGCGGCAAGGCCACCCTCGCCGCCGCGCCCCTCCAGCTGTCCCCGGCCGCGCGCACCACGCTCATCAAGCAGCAGCAGGCCGGCGCCGCCGACACCGCCGCGGAGATAGGCCTCGGCGCCAAGGAGAAGCTGGTCGTCAAGGACGTCGTCAAGGACACCGACGGCACGGTCCACACCCGCTACGAGCGCACCTACGCGGGCCTCCCGGTCCTCGGCGGCGACCTGGTCGTCCACGCGTCCAAGTCCGGTGCGACCAAGGGCGTCTCCAAGGCGACGACCAGAACCATCAAGGTCGCCTCCCTGACCCCGAAGCTCACCGTCGCCAAGGCGGAGAAGCAGGCGCTGACCGCCGCCAAGGCCGCGGGCTCGGAGAAGACCGCCGCCGACGGCGCGCGCAAGGTCATCTGGGCCGGCTCGGGCACCCCCGTCCTCGCCTACGAGACCGTCGTCGGCGGCTTCCAGGACGACGGCACCCCGAACCAGCTGCACGTCATCACCGACGCCGCCACCGGCAAGAAGCTCTTCGAGTACCAGGGCATCGAGAACGCCACCGGCACCGGCAAGAGCCTGTACTCGGGCACGGTCAGCCTGACGACCACCCTGTCGGGCTCGACGTACCAGCTGACCGACGGCTCGCGCGGCGGCCACAAGACGTACAACAAGGCCCACGGCACCAGCTCCTCCGCGGGCACGCTGTTCACGGACGCCGACAACACGTGGGGCACCGGCGCGGCCTCCAGCTCCACCACCGACCAGACCGCGGCCGTCGACGCCGCCTACGGCGCGGCGGAGACCTGGGACTTCTACAAGTCCACCTTCGGCCGGAGCGGCATCAAGAACAACGGTGTCGCCGCCTACTCGCGCGTGCACTACGGCAACCAGTACGTGAACGCGTTCTGGGACGACAGCTGCTTCTGCATGACGTACGGCGACGGCGAGGGCAACGTCTCCCCGCTGACCTCGCTCGACGTGGCCGGCCACGAGATGAGCCACGGCGTCACCTCGAACACGGCGGGCCTGAACTACTCCGGCGAGTCCGGTGGCCTCAACGAGGCGACCTCGGACATCTTCGGCACGGGTGTGGAGTTCTACGCGGCGAACTCCTCCGACGTCGGCGACTACCTCATCGGCGAGAAGATCGACATCAACGGCGACGGCACCCCGCTGCGCTACATGGACCAGCCCAGCAAGGACGGCGGCTCCGCCAACTACTGGTCCTCGTCGGTCGGCAACCTGGACGTGCACTACTCGTCCGGCGTCGCGAACCACTTCTTCTACCTCCTCTCGGAGGGCAGCGGTTCGAAGACCATCAACGGCGTCAGCTACAACTCGCCGACGTACAACGGCTCCACGGTCACCGGCATCGGCCGCGCCAAGGCGCTGCAGATCTGGTACAAGGCGCTGACGACGTACTTCACGTCGACGACCAACTACAAGTCGGCGCGCACGGGCACCCTGTCCGCGGCGGCCGCCCTGTACGGCTCCGGCAGCACCGAGTACAACGCGGTCGCGGCGGCCTGGACGGCCGTGAACGTGAGCTAGTCCGAGAGTGACTGACGGGCGGCACCCGGGAGGAAGGCGTTCCGGGGTGCCGCCCTACCCTTGTCTCCCATGCCGCCGAATGAGCCCCCGAACCCCTTCACCTACGCCGACGTGGGCGCGACCCGCCGCCCCGGCTTCTGCCCCCCGGACTTCCACCCCCTCCACGTCCGCACCCGCATAGGCGAGGGCCACGATGTCTTCGACCGCGCCTCGGAAGCGGTCCTGACCTGGGAGATGCACCGCGCGATGGGCGTGGGCATCGACGCGGCGGCGGACCGGGCGGCCCCGGACGTGGATGTCACGGTCACCCTGGCCGGGGTCATCAAGGCCCCCTGCCGGGTGGTGTGGACGGTCGAGGAACCGCGCCGCGCGGGCTGGGCCTACGGGACGCTTTCCGGCCACCCGGAGTGCGGCGAGGAGTCCTTCGTCGTGGACCGCACCGGGGACGGCACGGTGTGGCTGACGGTGTCCGCGTTCAGCCGGGGCGCCAAGTGGTACGCGAAGGCGGGCGGACCGGCGACCCGGGGGTTGCAGCACGCCTACGCGCGCCGCTGCGGAGTGGTCCTGCGCCGGTTGTCCGGCGGGGAGGAGGACTGAGCCGGGCCCAGCCCTCCGGCCGTCATCGCAGCAACACCCCCGCGGCCTCCACCGCCTCCTCGGAAGGCACCGCCACCAGCCCCAGCTCCGCCCCGGAGGCGAGGAGCCGGTGCGCCGGCAGAATGCGGACGGTGTACCCGAAGGGCCCTGTGCGGTCGAGCGACAGCGGCCCCTCGTAGACCCACCGCCCCTCCGGATCAGGTCCGCCGACCGGCTTCAGGGGCACGGTCAGCGCGTCCGTGATGCGGTCCTCCTCGTCGACCCGGCCCGAGAGGGCCTGGACGTCCACGTCCTCGGGGCCGAGCTCCCCCAGGCCGACCCGGACCCGCAGCCCCAGGGTCGTCCCCAGCTCCGCCGTCGTGGTCGTCACGGACGTCTCCACATGGTCGACGGTCACGCCCTGCCACGCCGAGCGGGCCCGCGCCTTCCAGGCTGCCAGCTCCCGCGCCGCCGCGGGGTCCATCGCTCGGTGCGCGTGCGCGGCCGGGGTGTAGAGGCGCTCCACGTACTCGCGGACCATGCGTCCGGCCAGCACCTTGGGGCCGAGCAGGGTCAGCGTCTGGCGGACCATCTCGATCCAGCGGTCGGGCAGCCCGCCCTGGCCGCGCTCGTAGAAGCGCGGGGTGACCCGCTGTTCCAGCAGGTCGTACAGGGCCGCGGCCTCGATGTCGTCCCGGTGGTCCGGGTCCGTGCCCGTCCCGTCCGCCGTCGGGATCGCCCAGCCGAAGTCCGGCTGGAACCATTCGTCCCACCAGCCGTCCAGCACCGACAGGTTGAGGCAGCCGTTCAGCGCCGCCTTCATGCCGGACGTGCCGCAGGCCTCCAGCGGGCGCAGCGGGTTGTTGAGCCAGATGTCGCAGCCCGGGTAGAGCTTCTGCGCCATCGCCATGCCGTAGTCCGGCAGGAAGACGAGGCGATGGCGGACCCGCGGGTCGTCCGCGAACCGCACCAGCTCCTGCACCAGCCGCTTCCCGCCGTCGTCCGCCGGGTGCGCCTTGCCCGCCACCACGATCTGGATCGGTCGCTCGGGATGCAGGAGCAGGTCCATCAGCCGGTCGCGGTCGCGCAGCATGAGCGTCAGGCGTTTGTACGACGGGACCCTGCGCGCGAAGCCGATCGTCAGGACGTCCGGGTCCAGCACTCCGTCGATCCACCCCAACTCGGCGCTGCCCGCGCCACGTTGCCGCCAGGAGGCGCGCAGCCGCCGCCGTACCTCCACCACCAGCTGCTCGCGCAGGTTGCGCCGCAGCTCCCAGATGTCCTGGTCCGGGATCTCGCCCACCGCGTCCCAGCGGTCCGAGGCGCCGACGGTCAGCGCGTCCTCGGTGCGCTGGGCGCCGATCTGCCGGGCACCGAGGCGGAAGACCTCCGGGGCGACCCAGGTCGGAGCGTGCACCCCGTTCGTCACGGACGTGATCGGAACCTCGTCCGCGTCGAAGCCCGGCCACAGGCCGGAGAACATCTCGCGGCTCACCTGGCCGTGCAGCAGCGAGACCCCGTTCGCCCGCTGCCCGAGGCGCAGGCCCATCACCGCCATGTTGAAGAGGTTCGGTTCGCCTCCCGGATACGTCTCCATGCCCAGGCGCAGGACGTGTTCCACGTCGATGCCGGGGAGTTCGGCGTCGGGGCCGAAGTGGTGGGCGACCAGTTCGCGGTCGAAGCGGTCGATGCCGGCGGGGACGGGGGTGTGGGTGGTGAAGACCGTTCCGGCCCGGACCGACTCCAGTGCCGCGTCGAAGTCCAGCCCTTCGGCGGCACACAGTTCGGCGATCCGCTCCAGGCCCAGGAAGCCCGCGTGCCCCTCGTTGGTGTGGAAGACCTCCGGCTGGGGATGGCCGGTCAGACGGCAGTACGTCCGCACCGCCCGCACCCCGCCGATCCCCAGCAGCATCTCCTGCAACAGCCGGTGTTCGCTGCCGCCGCCGTACAACCGGTCGGTCACGCCCCGCTCGCCGAGGTCGTTCTCCTCGACGTCCGAGTCGAGCATCAGCAGCGGCACCCTGCCCACCTGCGCCAGCCAGACGCGGGCGTGCAGCTGCTTGCCGCCGGGCAGCGCCAGGGACACCTGCGCGGGGGTGCCGTCCTCCTCCCGCAGCAGCGCCACCGGCAGCTCGTTGGGGTCGAGGACGGGGTAGTGCTCCTGCTGCCAGCCGTCCCGGGACAGGGACTGGCGGAAGTAGCCGTGCCGGTAGAGCAGGCCCACCCCGATCAGCGGTACGCCGAGGTCGCTGGCCGCCTTCAGATGGTCGCCGGCCAGGATGCCCAGGCCGCCGGAGTACTGCGGGAGCGCGGCCGTGATGCCGAACTCGGGCGAGAAGTAGGCGACGGCGGCGGGGAGTTCGCCGGGCTGGACCTGGTACCAGCGCTCGCCGGAGACATAGTCGTGGAGATCGTCGGTGACCGCCGTCAGCCGGCGCAGGAAGCGGCGGTCCTCCGCCAGCTCCGCGAGCCGCCGGGGCGGCACGCTGCCCAGCAGCCGTACCGGGTCGCCGCCGGAGGCGGCCCACTGCTCGGGGTCGACCGACTGGAAGAGGTCGCGGGTCTCCGCGTGCCAGGACCAGCGCAGATTGCGTGCCAGGTCGCTCAGCGGGCGGAGGGGTTCGGGGAGTACGGGTCGGACGGTGAAACGACGGATAGCCTTCATTGCCACTGCCACCTCGTCAGGCGTCTCGTCAGGCGTGCGGAAGCGGACGCACCGCGTTGTGCGTCCCGTCGTCGACACCGACGGTATCGGTGAGGGGCCTCCGTAACCACGGTGCCGCGGAGGCAGACAGAACGGAATCAGACCGGAATCGGGCCGGAAATCGCCGCAACCTTCACGCACCCCCCATGGCCGATATGGCCGATTCCGCCCCCGTAGGCGTCCTTGTGGTGACTTCACACCCCACGAGAGGCTGCAAGTGGCGTACCGGTCACCCGCCGGTGACTCCTGGCGCACCACGACCGCCGTACGCCGAGTCGAGGAGGGGAACTCACACCATGGCACGGACGCGAACCCGGCGTCTGCGCCGGGCGGGGGTCTTGACCGCGGTGACCTGTGCCGCCGCGTTTTCGGCCAGCACCCTGCCCGCGCACGCCGCACCTCAGGGGCGGATACTCGGCGCCGGAGCCCCCGGCTCCGTCGGCGGAAGTTACCTGGTGACACTCAAGGGGGATACGCAGGCTCCGTCGTCGGCGGGACAGAGCATCGCCGAGAAGTACGGGGCGAGAATCAGCCACACCTACGGCACGGTCCTCAACGGCTATGCGATCAGGGCCGACGAGAGACAGGCGAGGCTCCTCGCGGCCGACTCCCGGGTCGCCTCGGTCGTCCAGGACACCCGGGTGAGTCTCGACCGCACCCAGCCGAACCCGCCGTCCTGGGGCATCGACCGCGTCGACCAACGGGATCTGCCGCTGGACAAGAGCTACACCTGGCCGAATTCCGCGGGCACCGGCGTCACGGTGTACGTCATCGACACCGGCATCCGCATCTCGCACAAGGACTTCGGCGGACGGGCCGGTTACGGCTGGGACTTCGTCGGCGACGACAAGTACGCCGGTGACGGCAACGGCCACGGCACGCATGTCGCCGGTACCGTCGCGGGCACCAAGTACGGCATCGCCAAGCACGCCAAGGTCGTCGCCGTCCGCGTCCTCGACAACGCCGGATCCGGTACGACGGCCCAGGTCATCGCCGGCATCGACTGGGTCACCCGGCACGCCAGGAAGCCCGCCGTCGCCAACCTCAGCCTCGGCGGCAACCACAACGCCCAACTCGACGCCGCCGTACGCAACTCGATCAAGTCCGGTGTCACCTACGCGGTCGCGGCGGGCAACGACGGGCTGCCGGCCGGCCTCTACTCCCCCGCGGACGTGAAGGAGGCGATCACGGTCGGCGCGACCGACTCCACGGACACCCGGGCGAGCTTCTCCAACTACGGCTCCGCCCTTGACCTGTTCGCCCCGGGCGTCGCGATCACGTCATCTTCCAACAAGGGTGACAGCGCCAAGGCGACCTACTCGGGTACGTCGATGGCGACCCCGCACGCCGCGGGCGCCGCCGCGCTCTATCTGGCCGACCGCCCGAAGGCCACGCCCGCTCAGGTGTCGAAGGCGCTGGTCACGCTGGCGGCGTCCGGCGAGATCTCCGGACGCGGGCCGGGTTCACCGGACAGACTCCTACAGGTTCCTGGCCCGTAGCACTCGTGCGCGAGGCTGCGGGCACGCTCGGCGAACACCGGCCCCGTTCGTTTCGGACGGGGCCGGTCTTGTGTGTAGACATACGCGTGAGTAGTTAACAAAGTGCCGGATTGCCCACCCGAATAGGGTGGGAAGGCTCCTCCGGTACACCCCCAGCCACATCACGGGACCACACGGCACCACTCGGGATCACCACGCAGGACCCACCTCCCCACAGCCATCCGCCCACCCCCAGTTGACGCGGACAGGAGCGGTCATGCCCGCCACGCACCACTCGTCAGCACCCCCGACG
>JABFXD010000971.1 GCA_013361925.1 Streptomyces sp.
GCGGGGTTCGCCGATCGTGTCGCCGATGCGGATGTTCCCCAGCCCCCACAGCCGCGCGATCCGACCCGCCGGGACGGCGTCCGCGCGGAGGTCCGTGCCGTGGTCGAAGACGCTGACGGCGGTGACCCTGCCCTCCTCCCGTCCGGGACCGAAGGGGACGCGGTCACGGGTGCGCAGAGTCCCGGAGAACATCCTGGCGTACGCGACCTTCTCCCCCGCCGGCCCCCTCTCCACCTTGAACACGCTGCCGGAGACGGGCCCTTCGGGATCACCGCCGGCGGCGGGCAGCAACTCCTTGATCCCCGCGATCAGTTCGGGCACACCGGCACCGGTGACGGCGGAGCCGAAATAGACGGGGTGGGCGAGGGTCTGCCGGGTCTGGGCGACGAGAGCCGCCCGCACCCGATCGTCCGCGAGGGACCCGTCGACGTACGCGGCGAGCAGCTCGTCGTCATGGTCGGCGAGGACATCGGGCGCCACCGCACGCGGCACGAACCGCGCCTCACGCGTGCCGAGTCCGAGGGCTCGCCCCATCGGCACGACCGCGGGCGTGAGCCGTTCGGCGAGGGCGTCGAGGACTCCCTCGTACCGTGCACCGCGTCGGTCGATCTTGTTCACGAAGATCAGCGTGGGGATGCGCAGCCGCTGAAGCGTCCGCATCAGCACACGCGTCTGCGCCTGCACGCCCTCGACGGCCGAGACGACCAGGACGGCGCCGTCCAGCACTCCGAGGACCCGCTCCACCTCGGCGATGAAGTCCGGGTGGCCGGGGGTGTCGATGAGGTTGACGGTGACGTCGTCGACCGCGAACGAGACGACGGCGGACTTGATGGTGATGCCGCGCCGGCGCTCCAGCGCGAGGGTGTCGGTCTGCGTACTGCCGGCGTCCACGCTGCCGATCTCGTCGATCACCCCGACCGAGTGCAGCAGCCGCTCGGTCAGGCTGGTCTTACCGGCGTCGACATGGGCGAGAATCCCGAGGTTGAGCAAGTGCACGAAGCGTCATGTCCTTCGAAGAGGGGGTCATTCCTTCTTGGGTGGACATGCGTGCAGTGCGCACTACTGCTCTCCTTCATCGATCGCCGATCGGTCGCCAGCGGGTCCCTTGCAGTGCAGCAGACCCCCGCTCGGGACGCCAACGGATTAACGCTCAACAAAGCCGCGTCACGGCCCTCGCCGCCTCCCCCGGCCAGTCCTAGAGTGACGCCCATCACGTCCGGTGTTTCCTGGGAGGGCACATGACCCGTGTCTCGGTGAAGGTGGACGGAACGAACTACGAGGACGAGGTGGAACCCCGTCTCCTCCTGATCCACTACCTGCGTGACCGTCTCGGCCTGACCGGCACCCCGATCGGCTGCGACACCTCCAACTGTGGGGCCTGCACGGTCGACCTGGACGGCGAGAGCGTCAAGAGCTGCTCGGTGCTGGCCGTCCAGGCGGACGGCGGCGAGGTGACCACCGTCCAGGGCCTCGCCGACGAGAACGGGGAGTGGACCGGCCTCCAGCGCGCCTTCCACGAGCGGCATGCCCTCCAGTGCGGCTACTGCACCCCGGGGATGATCATGGCCGCCCGGGATCTGCTGCGGGACAACCCGAGCCCCACCTCTGACGAGGTGCGCCACGCCCTCGAAGGGAACCTGTGCCGCTGCACGGGTTACCAGAACATCGTGCGGGCGGTGCTCGCCGCCTCCGGACAGGAGGTCGGCACATGAGCGACACCGTCGAGCGGGAGGTCGGCCGGGCCCGGCCCCGCAAGGAGGACGCGCGGCTCGTCACCGGGCAGACCCACTGGACCGACAACATCGCCGTGGTCGGCCTGCTTCACCTCGCCATCCTGCGCAGCCCCATGGCCCACGCCCGCATCGACCGCGTCGATGTGAGCCCCGCCCTCGAACGCCCCGGCGTGGTCGCCGCGTTCAGCGGCGCCGACCTCGCGGAGGGCCTCGGATCACTCCCCTGCGCCTGGCCGGTGACCGAGGACATCGTGCTGCCCGACCATCCCCCCGTCGCCACCACCGAGGTACGCCACGCCGGTGACCCGGTGGCGGTCGTGGTGGCCCGCGACCGGTACGCGGCGGCCGACGCCCTGGAGGCGATCGACGTCGGGTACACACCGCTGCCCCCGGTCCTCGACCTGGAGGCCGCACTGGCCGAGGGCGCGGCCCTGGTCCACTCCGACAAGGGCACCAACCGCTGCTACGACTGGCCCCTGAAGGCCGGCGAGGACTTCGAGGCCGTACGGCAGCGCGCCGAGGTGACGCTGAAGCGCCGCTACCACCAGCAGCGCCTCATCCCCAACGCGATGGAGCCGCGCGCGGTCGTGGTCACCCCGCTCACCGCGTCCGGCGAGTACACCCTGTACTCCTCCACGCAGATCCCGCACATCCTGCGGATCATGCTCGCCGTGGTCACCGGCATACCCGAGCACAAACTGCGGGTGATCGCCCCGGACGTGGGCGGCGGCTTCGGCTCCAAGCTCCAGGTGTACGGCGAGGAGGCCATCGCCCTCGCGGTGGCCCGCCGCACCGGCCGGCCGGTGAAGTGGACGGAGTCCCGCAGCGAGGGCCATCTGGCCACCCATCACGGGCGCGGCATGATCCAGGACATCGAGATCGCCGCGGACCGCGACGGCACCCTGCTCGGCCTCAAGGCCGACCTGCTGGTCGACATGGGCGCCTATCTGATGCTCGTCACACCGGGCATCCCGATCCTGGGCGCGTTCATGTACCCGGGGATCTACAAGATGGGTTCCTACGAGCTCAACGTCACCGGCGTCTTCACGACCAGGACACCGACGGACGCCTACCGGGGCGCCGGACGCCCGGAGGCGACGTACGCCATCGAACGGATCATGGACGAGCTGGCGGCCGAACTCGGCCTCGACCCGGTGGAGTTGCGCCGCCGCAACTGGATCGGCCACGAGGAGTTCCCGTACACGACGGTCGCGGGCCTGACGTACGACAGCGGCAACTACGAGGCCGCCACCGAGAAGGCCCTCGCCCTGTTCGACTACGACAAGCTGCGCGCCGAGCAGGCCGACCGCAACCACCGGGGCGACAGCGTGCGGTTGGGCATCGGGGTGTCGACGTACACGGAGATGTGCGGGCTGGCGCCGAGCCGGGTGCTGCGGGATCTGCGGTACGCGGCCGGCGGCTGGGAGGCGGCGAGCATCCGCATGCTGCCCACCGGCAAGGTCGAGGTGGTCACCGGCACCAGCCCGCACGGGCAGGGGCATGTGACCTGCTGGAGCCAGATCGCCGCCGACGTGCTGGGCGTGCCGTTCGAGGACGTCGAGGTCGTCCACGGCGACACCCGGGCCGCCCCGCAGGGCATGGACACCTACGGCTCGCGCTCGCTCGTCGTGGGCGGCACGGCGGTCCATCACGCGGCGGTGAAGGTGGTGGAGAAGGCCCGCAAGATCGCCGCGCATCTGCTCGAAGCGAGCGAGGGGGACCTGGAGTTCACGAACGGCGTCTTCTCGGTGAAGGGCTCGCCGGACGCCCGCAGGACCATACAGGAGGTCGCCTTCGAGACGTTCACCTCGCACGACCTGCCCGACGGCCTGGTGCCCACCATCAACGCCGAGCACCTGGTCGACCCGGACAACTTCTCCTACCCGCACGGCACCCACCTGTGCGCGGTCGAGGTCGACACCGAGACCGGGCAGACCCGCATCAGGTCGTACGTCTGCGTCGACGACGTCGGCCGGGTCGTCAACCCGATGATCGTGGAGGGGCAGGTGCACGGCGGCCTCGCGCAGGGCATCGCGCAGGCGCTGTTCGAGGAGGCGGTCTACGACGACCAGGGCAACCTCGTGTCCGGGACGATGGCCGACTATCTCGTGCCGTCGGCGGCGGACCTTCCGGAGTTCACGACGGACCGGACGGAGACGCCGGCCACCTCGAACCCCCTGGGCGTCAAGGGAGTCGGCGAGGCGGGCACGATCGCGTCCACACCCGCCGTCGTCAACGCGATCGTGGACGCGCTGCGTCCGCTGGGCGTGCGCGACGTGCGCATGCCCTGTACACCCGAGCGGGTCTGGCAAGCGGTGAGGGAGGCCTCGCGATGATTCCCCCGGCATTCGAGTACACCCGCCCGGCCGACGTCGACGAGGCGGTGCGCGCGCTCGCCGACGCCGGCGAGGACGCCAAGGTGCTGGCCGGCGGACAGAGCCTGCTGCCGCTGCTGCGGCTCCGGCTGGCCTTCCCCGAACTGGTCGTGGACGTCGGCCGTATCGCCGAGTTGCGCGGCGTGCGCGAGGACGGCGACACGCTCGTCATCGGCGCGATGACCACCCACCACGACGTGATCCGCGACCCGCTGGTCCGCCGCCACGCCGGTCTGCTGGCCGCCGCCACGGCGACCGTCGCCGACCCCGCCGTACGGCATCGCGGCACCCTCGGCGGCTCCCTCGCGCACGCCGACCCGGCCGGGGACCTGCCCGCGGTGGTGCTGGCGCTGGACGGGCGGCTGGTGGTGCAGGGACCCGGTGGGCGACGCACCGTCCCCGCCCGGCAGTTCTTCGTCGACTACCTCCAATCCGCGCTGGAACCAGATGAGTTGCTGGTGGAGGTGCGGCTGCCGAAGACGGACGGCTGGGGCTTCCACTACGAGAAGTTCCACCGGGTCGCCCAGGCCTGGGCGATCGTCGGCGTGGCCGCGCTGGTACGCCGGGACAACGGCCGGATCGCCGAGGCACGCGTCGGTCTGACCAACATGGGCACGACCCCGCTGCGCGCCACGGCCACCGAGGAGGCCCTCACCGGTGCCGGGGACGCCGAGGCGGTGGCGCGGGCGGCGGAGTCGGCGGCGGTGGCCACCCAGCCGTCCCGGGACACCTCGGCGTCGCCGGAGTACCGGGCGCATCTGGCGCGGGTGCTGACCAAACGCGCGGTGCTGGCCGCCGCCGGGATGGGGTGAGCGGCGACGAGCATGAAGATCGACGGCCCGTTCCACGGCCCGTTCGACGGACCGGAACAGGTGCGGGCCGGTCTGGAGGCGACCGGGTACCTCGTCGACGAGGGGCTGGCCGTCGCCTGCTTCCTGGCCCTGCGGCTGGCCCGGCCGATCTTCTGCGAGGGCGACGCGGGCGTCGGCAAGACCGCGCTCGCCGCCGCCCTCGCCGAGGCGCTCGGCGCGCCGCTGATCCGGCTCCAGTGCCATGAGGGCATCGACGCCTCGCAGGCCCTGTACGACTGGGACTTCCCCCGTCAGCTACTGCATCTGCGAGCCGCCGAAGCGGCCGGGATCACGGATGTCGAGCGACTGGAGAGCGAGCTGTACGACCGGCGTTTCCTGGTCGCGCGGCCGCTGCTGCGGGCGTTGGAGACGCAGCCGTCAGTGCTGCTGGTCGACGAGATCGACCGGGCCGACGACGAGTTCGAGGCGTTCCTGCTGGAGCTGCTCTCGGACTACGCGGTGACGGTTCCGGAGCTCGGCACCCTGCGGGCCGAGTCGCCGCCCGTGGTCGTACTGACGTCCAATCGCACGCGTGAAGTGCATGACGCGTTGAAGCGGCGGTGTCTTTATCACTGGTTCGACCATCCCGGCTTCGGGCGTGAACTGGCCATCGTGCGGCGGCGGTTGCCGGGGGTGTCGGCGCGTTTGGCTGAGCAGGTGACCGGGCTCGTGCAGGCGCTGCGGGCTGAGGATCTTGTCAAGCCGCCCGGGGTGGCGGAGACGATCGACTGGGTGCGGGCCTTGGACGCGCTGGGGGCGAGTGAGGTGGATGCGGAGTTGGCGGTGTCCACGTTGGGGTCGGTTCTCAAGTATCGGGAGGATGTGGAGCGGGGGCGGGGGTTGGATCTCGCCGCGTTGCTCAGTGTTTCTGCGGAAGTTCGGTGATGGAGTCGTCTGCGGGTTCGTCGTGGCTGGTCGCGCAGTTCCCCGCGCCCCTGAGCGGCGTGGACGCAGGCCTTCTTGGATTTGCTCGGGCTCTTCGCGCGGCGGGGGTCGGCGCCGGTGCCGAGCGGGTGCATGCCTTCTTGCGGGCCGTGGATGTGCTGGGGCCCGCGCGGCGAACGGATGTGTATTGGGCCGGGCGGCTGACTCTCTGTGGGGAGCGGGACGATCTGGAGCGGTACGAGCGGGTGTTCGCCGCCTGTTTCGGCTCCGGTGAACCGGCGGCGCGGCCCCTGCCCCACGCTCCCGCCATACGGTTGCGGGGTGTCGCACGCGATGCCACCGGACCTCGTACAACCACCCGACGCGAAGCCGAAGCACCCCCCGTGGCCGCCCTCGCCGGCTCCGTCGAAGTACTGCGGCATCGGGACTTCGCCCAGCTCAGCGCCGACGAACGTGCCCAACTCCACCAGTTGCTCGCCGCGTTCGCGTTGCAGGGCGAAGCCCGGCGCAGCGCGCGGCGGCGGTCCGCCCGGCGCGGCGACGTCGATCCTCGGCGGACCGTACGGGAGTTGTTGCGGCTCGGCGGCGAGCCTGCGCGGCTGCTGAGGCACACCAGAGCCGTACGCCCCAGGCGGGTCGTGCTGCTGGTGGACGTCAGTGGGTCCATGGCGCCGTACGCCGACGCGCTGCTGCGGTTCGCTCATGCCGCCGTTCGGGGGCCGCGCACCGAGGTGTTCACGGTCGGGACCCGGCTGACGCGGGTGACGCGGGAGCTCTCGCACCGTGATCCGGATCTGGCGATGGCGGCGGTGTCGGCGGCCGTGCCCGACTGGCGGGGCGGTACCCGGCTGGGGGTGCTGCTGCGTGAGTTCCTGGACCGGTGGGGGCAGCGTGGGATGGCTCGTGGTGCGGTCGTCGTGCTGCTGTCCGACGGGTGGGAGCGTGGCGATCCGGAGCTGCTGGCCGCCCAGATGCGACGCTTGCGGCGGCTGGCGCACCGGGTGATCTGGGCGAATCCCCGCAAGGCTCGCCCCGGGTACGCGCCCCTGGCGGCCGGGATGGCGGCGGCGCTGCCGAGCGTGGACGCGTTCGTCGAGGGGCACAGCCTGGCCGCTCTGGAGAGCCTGGCGGCGGTCGTGAGAGGAGCGGATCGTGCGTGAGATTCTCCCGGCGCTGAGCGCCTGGTACGCGGCGGGATCGCCGTTCGGGCTGGCGACCGTCGTCGCCGTGAGCCGTAGCGCGCCGCGGGATCCGGGGGCCGCGATGGCGGTCGGGCCCGGGGACGAGGTGGTCGGCAGTGTGTCCGGGGGGTGTGTGGAGGGGGCGGTGTTCGAGCTGGCACAGGAGGTGGTGGCGAGCGGCGAGGCGCGGTTGGAGACCTTCGGGTACAGCGACGAGGACGCCTTCGCCGTCGGTCTCACCTGCGGCGGCGAGATCACGCTGTTGGTGCGGCCCGTCACCGCGGCGCTGGACCCGTCGTTCGGCGAGG
This sequence comes from Streptomyces sp., assembly GCA_013361925.1. GTDB lineage: Bacteria > Actinomycetota > Actinomycetes > Streptomycetales > Streptomycetaceae > Streptomyces. The sequence goes on from JABFXD010000971.1 coordinate 7,334, forward strand.
TCGCCGAGTCCGTGGCCGCGGGACAGCCGGTGACCGTGGCCACGGTGACCGACGGTCCGGCGCCGCGCGGCGCGACGCTCGCCGTGTGGCCGGACCGGGTCGCCGGCACGCTCGGGGCGACCGGCCTTGAGGCGGCCGTGACGGCCGACGCGCGCGGTGAACTCGCCCTCGGGGCCACCGGGTTGAGGCACTACGGTCCGCACGGTGAGCGGCGCGAGGACGCGGTGAGCGTCTTCCTGCACTCGTTCGCGCCGCCTCCGCGGATGCTGGTCTTCGGCGCCATCGACTACGCCGCCGCGGTCGCCCGGATCGGCGACTTCCTCGGCTACCGGGTCACGGTCTGCGACGCCCGTCCCGTGTTCGCCACCCCCAAGCGCTTCCCGCCGGGCGTGGAGGTCGTCGTGGACTGGCCGCACCGCTATCTCCAGCGGACGGACACCGACGAGCGCACGGTGATCTGCGTCCTGACCCACGACCCCAAGTTCGACGTCCCGCTGCTCCAGGAGGCGCTGCGCCGGCCCGCCGCGTACATCGGCGCGATGGGCAGCAGGCGTACCCACGACGACCGGATGAAACGGCTGGTGGACGGCGGACTGACCGAAGGTGAGCTGTCCCGGCTGCGCTCCCCGGTCGGGCTCGACCTCGGCGCCCGTACCCCTGAGGAGGTGGCCGTCTCCGTCGCCGCGGAGATCGTCGCGCTGCGCTGGGGCGGCACGGGCACGCCGCTGACGGCGACCGCCGGGGCCATCCATCCCCAGGGAAGCTGACGGAGGAAGTCATGGAACTGCACCACGAGTTCACCGTGCCCGTCCCGGTCGACGACGCCTGGCGGGCGCTCCTCGACATCGAGCGGGTGGCGCCCTGTATGCCGGGGGCGAGCGTCGAGGACCACGACGGCAAGACCGTGACCGGCTCCGTGAAGGTCAGGGTCGGCCCCATCACCGTGACGTACCGGGGCACCGCCGTCCTCGAGGAGCAGGACGACGCCGCCCACCGTATGGTGCTCATCGCCGGCGGCCGGGAGACCCGGGGCCAGGGCACCGCCCGCGCCACCGTCACCGGCACGCTCACCGCACAGGACGGCGGCGGTACGGCCGTGCAGGTGTGGACCGATCTGACGGTGACCGGGCGCCCGGCGCAGTTCGGGCGCGGGGTGATGGCGGAGGTGGGCGACCGGATCATCGGCCAGTTCGCCGCGTGCCTCGCGGAGCAGCTGGCCGCGGTGCCGGACGACACGGCGTCGCCCGCGGACGAGGAGTCGCTCGACCTGCTGCGCACGGCCGGGGTCCCGCTCGCCAGGCGCCTCGCGCCGGTGGTCGTGGCGGCCGTGACGACGGTGCTGGTCGTGGTGCGGATACGGCGGCGGTGGCGGCGCTGAACCGCCCGCCGCCCGCCGCCCGCCGTTCACCCGTAGCGTCGGTGGTCCTCGACGACCTGCGTCAGATGGTCGAGGGCCCCCGTCACCCGCGCCGGGTCCTGCTGGAAGAACGGGTCGTCGGATACCGGAAGCGATCCGGCCAGGGCCCAGCCGCGGGCCCGTGCCCAGGTGGCGTCGTCGGCGTCGACCGCCGCGCGGAGGGCGTCGCGGGCTCGCGCGGGCAGGAACATCCACGCCGGTTGCAGGTCGACCGCCGGATCGGCGACCGCGAGCGTCCCGAAGTCGATGACGGCGCTCAACCGGCCGTCCCGCATCAGCAGATTGCCGGTCGCGAGGTCGCCGTGGATCCACACCGGCGGCTTGTGCCAGGCCGGCGCGGCGAGCGCCGCCTCCCACACCTCCGTCACGGCGTCGATGTCGACCATCCCCGTCCCCCGCAGCGCCTCCAGCTTGGGCCGAACCCGCGCCTCGGCGGCCAGCGAGTCCCGCGGGTCGCCCATGGGAACGCCACGGAAGGCGTTGCTCTGCTCGGGGCCGGGACCGCCGGTCGCGTCGATGTCCTGCAACGCGGTGACGAACCCGGCGAGGTCGAG